>CAZKYJ010000525.1:0-4363 GCA_964556355.1 uncultured Verrucomicrobiales bacterium
AGCTCGCCCAGGAAGCCGCAAAAGGGGCCGATGCGGCGGGCGGCAAGTCGGTCGTCTTCAATACCATCACCATTTCTGACGGCATCTCCATGGGCACGGAGGGGATGAAATACTCGCTGGTTTCCCGCGAGGTCATCGCCGATTCGATCGAAACGGTCGCCGCCTGCGAGGGCATGGACGGAATCGTTGCCATCGGGGGCTGCGACAAGAACATGCCAGGCTGCCTCATCGCGCTCGCCCGCCTGAACCGACCGTCGGTCTTCGTTTACGGCGGTACGATTCTGCCCGGTTGCTACGACGGCAAAGACGCCGACATCGTGACCGTTTTCGAGGCCGTGGGGAAGCACGCCAATGGTGAGCTCTCGGACGCCCAACTCCAGGAGGTGGAGGAGAACTCGATCCCCGGCGCGGGTTCCTGCGGCGGGATGTACACCGCCAACACGATGGGAAGCGGCATCGAGGCGCTGGGGATGAGCCTGCCCAATAGCTCGGCTCAGGCCGCTATCTCGAACGAGAAACTGCTCGATTGCTTCGACGCCGGAGCCGCCGTGCTCCACCTCCTCAAAAGGGGCATCCTCCCCAGCGACATCCTGTCCAAGGAGTCGTTCGAGAACGCCATCGCGCTGATCACGGCGCTTGGAGGCTCGACGAACGCGGTGCTCCACCTGCTGGCCATCGCCCACGCGGCCAAGGTCAAACTCAAGATTGACGACTTCACCCGGATCGGGAAGAAGGTGCCCGTTCTGGCCGATCTTAAGCCGAGCGGGAAGCACGTCATGGCGGATCTCGTCAGGATCGGCGGGACGCTTCCGCTGATGAAAATGCTGCTCAACGAGGGGCTGTTGCACGGCGACTGCCTCACGGTCACCGGCAAGACGCTCAAGCAAAACCTCGCGAAGACGCCGGCTACCTACGAGAAGGGGCAGACGGTGGTCCGCGGATTCGACAACCCGGTCAAAGCCGATGGCCACCTCGTCATCCTCTACGGGAACATCGCCCCCGGCGGCGCCGTCGCCAAGATCAGCGGCAAGGAAGGGGACACGTTCACCGGCAAGGCGCGCGTCTTCGACTCCGAGGAGAAGGCCATGGACGCCATCCTCGACGGCAAGATCACCAAGGGGAGCGTCATCGTCATTCGCCGCGAGGGACCCAAAGGCGGTCCGGGTATGCGGGAGATGCTCGGCCCCACCTCGGCCGTGATGGGGCGCGGCCTCGGCCCGTATGTGGCACTGATCACCGACGGTCGCTTCTCCGGCGGGAGCCACGGGTTCGTGGCCGGCCACATCACCCCCGAAGCCCACGTCGGCGGGCCGATCGCCGTGCTGAAGAACGGCGACGAGATCACCATCGATTCCAAGCGCCGCCGGATAGACGTCAATCTTCCCGATGGGGTGCTCGAAACGCGCCTCGCCGCGTGGAAACCCTACAAGCCGCGCTACCGCCGCGGGGTTCTCGCGAAATACGCATCCCACGTGACCAGCGCTTCGGAGGGCGCGGTCACGGACGCAGATTTGTAGGAGCCCGATCGCTCCGTGACCACCACCCCGGCGGCGGGGGGGCGCCCGGGTTCAAGTCGTGGCCAAGCCCGCCTCAAGCGGAGCGAAGAATCGTACCCTTCCGGTGGTGGCGAGAATCGCACCACGGCGGAGAGGTCACTGAACGTTCAGCGCTTCGCCGAGCGTCGATCCCGTGGTCTCGCCGTCTTCGTCCGCCTCCGGATCAACCAGCGATGGATCCGGTTCGCCATTGAGCAGTGCGGTGATTTCGGAGATCCAGCTGGCCGATTGTTCGGACTCCAGGTAGGTCTCGATCACTTTGAGCATTTCCTGCGCCCCGAGTACCTGGTCGCCGTACTGGAAGAGATCCTTCGAGCGGCCCCAGAGCAGGTTGGGGAGCTCTTTTTCCATCATGTCCTTGGCCGTCGCGATGTGATCTTCTTTTTCCCGCGCCGCGGCGCGGAACTTCAGCGCGGCGATGCGTTCGTCCCAGCCGCCGATCAGAGCCTCGGCCTTGCCTTCGCTGCGGTAGTACGGGTTGAGCACGTTCTCGTAGAGCTCCTTCACGCTCATCATGTTGTCCGGCCAGCCTTCGATCGGTTTGGCCGAGGATTGGATGTCGAAAAACCTCCCGACAGCATTGCTGAAAAACGACTCGTTCCGGAACCCGAAAAAGTCCCCCCGGAGCCGGCCGAGATCGTCGTCGACCTCCTCGGGGTGCGCCAGAATCGGCTCGACCTGGTAGAAATACTCGGTGAACTCGCGGATGGCGGGCACCGCCGTCTCGAATTTCTCGGCGGTCGACGCCTTGATGGAGGCCCGGAGGAAGAGCAGCTGGGCGCGCATCGCCACCGCAAACGGTTTCGAACGGTGGAGCGGCGCCATACGCGATTTCCACTCGTTGAACTCGGTGACCGTCCGCTCGTCTTTTTGGAAGACTTCGGCGCGGACACAGTTCTGGAAGAGCTCGACCGCGGCTTTAGGATCCGCCAATCCGTTCTCGATCGCGCTCAACAGGCGAGCGTTGTTGCCCTCTTTGCCCCGGTCGAGCTTGCCCTGGATCTCGTCGAGCTTCTTGAGGATCGATTCGACCTGCGTGGGCGTAAGCTCCTTGGTCTGAGCGATGGCCGACGGGGCGATCGAGGACACGAGAAGGGCGACGATGGGGACGATGGGGCTTTTCATGAAGTTTTCCTAGACGATTGAACGGTCGGATTCCGGCAAGCCTTAGAGCGGAATTTGCCATCGGCAACGAAAACGGGTTTTCGTTTCCGGCCGTCGCCTGTATCTGATGGGGCTCGCTATGCCGCCGAAGCCGCTCCGACTCAACGATCTCAATGTCCCGCAGCGCGAGGCCGCCCGCCAGATCGATGGCCCCGTCCTCATCCTCGCGGGCGCCGGCACCGGCAAAACTCGCGTGATCACCACCCGGATCACCTACATGGTGGCCCAGGGGATCGATCCCGGAAAGATCCTCGCCGTCACCTTCACGAACAAGGCCGCCAACGAGATGCGCGAGCGCGTTGGCCAGATGGTTTCGAAACGGCAGGCTCAAAAGCTGACGATCTGCACCTTCCACTCGCTCTGCGTGCGCATCCTCAGGGGGCAAGACACCGGTCTCCCCGGTGGCAATATCCAACGCTTGGGCTACAAGCAGAACTTCACCATCTACACCGGCTCCGACCAGATCGGGCTGCTGCGCAAGATCATCACGAAGAAGGCGGCGCGGGACGAAAAACTCGAGCCGGGCGTCGCCCTCGGGATCATCAGCCGGTTCAAGAACAAGGGCGTGCCGGTTGCGGACTCCGAAAACGAGCTCATGCACGCCGTTTTCCAAGAGTATCAAGCCAGCCTCAAGCTGCACAACGCGGTCGACTTCGACGACCTGCTCCTGCTAGCCACCCGGCTCATGGAGAACCACGCGGACGTCCGCGAGATGTGGCGTTCCCGCTTCGGCTATATCATGGTCGACGAGTTCCAGGACACGAACCGCTCCCAGATGGAGCTGCTCCGCTACCTCGGGCGCGGACACATGAACGTCTGCGTGGTCGGCGATGACGACCAGAGCATCTACGGCTGGCGCGGTGCCGAAATCTCGAACATCCTCGACTTCGAGCGCTTCTTTCCGGGGCCGAAAATCGTGAAGCTGGAGGAGAACTACCGCAGCACCAGCCCGATTCTTGAGACGGCGAACACGGTGATCAAAAACAACGCGACCCGGCGGGAAAAGCGGCTCTGGAGCGGCAAGGAAGGCGGCGACAAAGTCCGCCTCATCGGGATGCCGAGCGAGGCCGACGAGTCGGAGATCATCGCCAGCGAAATCTGGGAGGAACAGCGCGCCGAAGCCCGGGACTGGGAGGACTTCGCCATCCTCTTCCGCATGAATAGCCAGTCCCGCCTCATCGAGGGCGCCCTGCGCGAGCTGAAAATACCCTACCGGGTCGTCGGCGCCCAAAGCTTCTTCGAACGGAGAGAGGTGAAGGACGTCCTCGCCTACTTCCACGTCCTCTGCAACCACGACGACGACATCAACCTGCTCCGCATCATCAACAACCCGCCCCGGGGCATCAGCAATACGACGGTCACCGCGGCGACCGAGCACAGCGTGGAGAGGGGAACGAGCGTCTTCGCCGCACTCAAAGACCCCGCGCTGACCGGCCTCCTCGGGAGGCGGGCCTCCGATTCGGTCGCCAAGTTCGTCGAACTCGTCGAAGTCTACGGGGACGCCATCTCCCAGCCCGCCGCGAACCACGCCGATCTCGGCGATCGCCTTCTCAAGGACGTCGGTTTCGTCGAGGCCATGAAGCGCGGGTGCAAAACGGGAGAGGAGGCCACCATGCGGGAGGGGAATGTTCTGGAAGTCCTCC
>CAZKYJ010000526.1:0-4347 GCA_964556355.1 uncultured Verrucomicrobiales bacterium
GTACGGAGAAAAAGTCGGGCTAAAACCGGTACGCGCACCAGAAAGGATGCGTGTACATGGACATGGAACAATGGGCGCGGGTGCGCCGCAAAGTGCTGGTGGACGGGCGGAGCAAGCGCTCCGTGGTGTGGATGACGCGCGGCTTGTAGCCGCCGCTGTCAGACCCACGCCAGATGGGTAAGGGCGTCGTGGCCGACTCTGGGGCCGGTTTCGTGTCTGGCCGTAATTTCTGAGCCTCTGAAGCAGGTCGCGCGATCCTGAACCAGTTGATGTTCACGTTCCCATCGGCGAAAATGAGCTTCACCTTGTGTTTCCCCTCTTGAGCTACGTCCAACTTGAGTCGGCGAACCCCATAGTTGTTCCATCCGCCAGTGGCATCGACGGTCAAGGTGCCGGCCTTCCTTTCTCCGATCCACACTTCGATCAGTGAATCGTCTCCGCCGTTGGCAACACGCATCTCGATCGAGTTTGAACCCTCCGGGAAATCGACGCCATCGTACTCTGTCCATGCGCCCGGCTTGATGTAGTAGAGAAAGTCCCCGGAGGGTTGGAGCGATCCACCGGACCGGTCAAACTTGGACGCCAAAGTCGCGGAATGCCCGTCAGTTCGCTCCTGCGCTTCCGACGCGATTGGCGACCGCATGGGCGTTGGGCTGCCCTCCGGGAAGATCGCTTCGCCCTTGCCCCACCACGACGTCCACTGCTCGTGGTCGACGTCGCCAAAGGGGCTGATCGTCACGTCCGTATCCGCTTCCGATTTGCCGAGCAGGAACTTGTCGACGAACGCCTCGACCTCGGGGCGCTGGCGCTCGGGAAGCTGGCAGTGCCCGTGCCCAGGAACGATGGAGAAGCCCATGCGGTCAGCAATGCCGAACGCCTCCCAGACTCTACGGGCTGCCACACATGATACGTACCCCGATTCCTCGGCTAGCCACTCGAAATCTGGGTTGCCGAGCACGAGCAGGGCTCTTGGTGCCACCATCGCCATCAGTTCGTGGTGGTCGAGCGGCAGCTTGGCGACGTTGCTCCCCGAGAAGCGGAACATGTCTTCTTTGAACCACTGGCGACTCGTCGCCCCGAGTTTCTCGACCTTACCAAGAGTCTCCGAAACCCTCCACGCCGCCGCCCCCCCGCCACCCGGCTCCTGGGCGATGGTCAGGGCGATACGTTCGTCAAAGGCGCCTGCGAACAGCGCCATCTTCCCGGCGAACGAACAGCCGGTGATGGCGAGGTGATCGAGATCGAGCGGAAGGTCGTCCTGAACCAGCTCGAGCCCGTCGATCAGTCGGCTCACGCCCCAAGGCCAAGCCGCGTAGGCGCCCATGTGGACGAGATCCGGATAGAGTTTGTTGATGGGCTCCTTGCCGCGATTCTGCGTGTGCGACATGACTTGGCCAAAGTTGAAAGGGACAACCGCGATCTTCCGATCCCCAAAAATGTCCGGCGGAAGGCTCCCCGGAGCACCGCCGAACCCAATCCCGATCACCGCCGGGAACGGGCCGTCCCCTTCCGGGAGCGAGATCACCGAAGTCAGCTCGAGGGTTTCGCCACCAACCGTAACCTCAACGGTGAGCTGCCCGTCCTGGTAGCTCGCCGAGATATCCTCTGGCCGCCCGGGCTTCTTGCCGATCTCGTAATGTTCCATCTCCGCCTTGATCTCGGCGCGACGTCGGCTCCATTCGTCGAACGTTGCGACACGACCGCTCCCGTCCGACCAGAGAAACGGGTCGGGCAGCGGCCCCACCGATTCTAGAGCGTCAAAGTCTGGCAGCGGAGGCGGGGCGAAATCGGCGCCGGTGTGCTCGACGTCATAGGCCAGCGGCGGAGCCTTGTCCGGTGGGACAACACTGCTCGTGAGGAAGGCATGCACGGCGTCGAAACAAGGTTTTGGCTGGAGATGGCGATCGAATAGCAAGGGGTGGTTGTCCCGCTGCCAAGGAAACTCGTTCAACCAGCTCACCCCATCGTGGAGATTCCAAAACGAGACCCGCTCGATGAGGTCGCTGTAGTCGCTGAAGAGCGTGAAGAGGGCGACGTACTCCTTGGCCAACTGTGCTTGGAGGTGCTCGGGCAGGCCGCCTTCGTAAGGGTTGTAGGTGGACAATTCCTCGCGGTGCTTTCCGCGGTCCGCCCACCAGCGCCCGCGTGTCACAACGTCGATGTCCAACTCCGAGACGACGACCTTGAGACCCAGTTTGCGCAACTCGTCGAAGGTCTCGCGGAGCTGCGACAACGAATCATCACCGAGTTCGAAATGACCCTGCATCCCGTAGGCATCGATCGGCGCGCCCTTCTCCTTGAGCTGCTTCAGCAGGGTCAGCAGCTTCTCGCGTTTCCCCGGCTTGTGGCCGTTGTAGTCGTTGTAAATCAGAAGCGCATCGGGATCGTGCTTCCTCGCCGATCTGAAGGCGGTGACGATGAAGTCCACCCCGGTGGTGCGCGAGTAGACCGAATCGCGCAGCAGCCCGTCATCGCTATCACCGATCGCCTCGTTGACCACATCCCACATCGTCACGACATCGGCATAGCGGCCGACGACCGTCCCGACCTGTGTTTCGATCCGCTTCAACAGGGTGCCGGAGGAAACCGGGGTGCCGTCCTTTTCCTTCATCATCCACTCATCTGTCCGGTCGTCCTTCGCCCAAACAAGGCAGTGCCCGACTGCCTCGAGTCCGTTCTCGCGGGCGAACTTCATGAACTTGTCTGTGTTCTTGAAATCCCACTCGCCTTCCGTTGGCTGGAGAGACTGCGGTTTCATGCAGTTCTCCGGCGTCAGGATCTGGTAGTGGTGCCGGATCAGGTCGGCGTTCACGGGATCCTCCAACACCCGGTGGCTGACCCCGACGCCAATTCGGAAGCGTTCGCCGACTGCCGACTTAAGAGAAGGATCCTGCCGGGCAGCCGGCGTTTCGGCGAAGCAGAACGTAGGAAGGGTTAGTGCCGCAAGTAGGGTGGCGAATGGTCGTCGGTGCATCTGGCTGATTCTTTGTCGGACTGGCGGAGTTTTCCTATTGCTCCGGCAGCGGGTTCTGTTTGTTCTGAATTCCCGCGGATGCCTTCTGCGCCGGTGCTCGGCAACAATCCATGCGTTCTGCGAAGTCGTTGAGATAATTCTCTCGCCAGCGGCTGACCGATTTTGCACCCTTGTGCGATCCCTCAGCAAGTTCGGGAGACATGCAATCCGTCCACCAGTTGGGGAACTCCGCCGACGGATGAAGTGCGACCTCGGGGTCCGGAGGCACGGCGGTAATGCCCCCGGTCCGGCCATCGAGTGCGGGGACGTTGCTGCGGATCGTGAACGTGAACGTCTTCGCAGCCTTGGGGCAGAAGCGAAATTGCATGGACTTCCCACCGATCACTTCACCGACGAGCTTCTGGTTCTCAACGACCAGCCATGCTTCCGGTTTCGCTGGCACATCGTCTCCCAGAGCGAGATCCAACTCAAGGACGCCGAAGACTTCCATCCGATCATCCTTCGTGGGTAGCCGATCGAAACGCGAGAACGGCCGATTCCAAGCGCGCACGAAACTGCCGCCCCAGCTGTCTGCGGTCGGATCCTCCGACACGCCCCGCAACAGGCGGGCGATCGAGGGCGAGTCGCCCATCTTCAGATCCGCCTTGGCATCGACGAAGTGCTTCCCCAGCGCTCCGTGTCCGGCAACATGCATCTTTACGAATGTTTCGTTCTCCCATTCACCCGCCTGGCTGCCGCCCACGAACCAGCCACGATAGGTCGAGTTTGCCTCGATGATCCAGAGTGTCGGATGGTGGGTAGCGACGTAGTGGAACGCGTCCGGGCTCCACTTTTTGTTGGGGCCACCGATGTAGTAGACCCGCAGCTTCGGCAAGATCTCGGGCGCATCGTGCAGGGCCTGGGCGAGATCTTCGATCCCGCCCCACACGAGTACGTGCAGCGGCCGCTCGTCGTCGCGCTTGGCGCATTCGATGATCCAGCGCGAGCCCTCAGTCGCGTTCGAGACCCCACTCCGCCCCGGTGTCACGACGGCACCCTGTCTCGCGATCGCGCGCAGGGCATCGGGGCGCGGATACCTGCTAGAGTAGGTGCTCAAGTTTGGAAAGTCCTCCTCGTAGGCATCGATCGCGGCGAGGATGTGCTTCTTTCGTCCGGGGCCGTAGGGTGAAGACACGAGCCCTTCCAGTTCGAAGCGATCGGTGTAGACCAGCAGATGCACCATGGACTGGACATCATCCGGATCGGTGCCACCCACGTCGGTGGAAACAAGCACTCGATGGCGTCCGCCGTCTAGAGCTCCGTCCTTGGCGAGCACTCGCGGCAGCGCGCAAACAAGGGCACAGATCGCAAGAAGATGCCGACACAGGATGATC
>CAZKYJ010000527.1:0-4347 GCA_964556355.1 uncultured Verrucomicrobiales bacterium
GTCGGATTCACCAAGTTCGCCACCCGGATGCTGGGAGAACTGGTGGAGGCACGGTTCGAAGTGAAGCCCGGCGATCCCGTCACCCCCGGACAGTCCATCGGCTCCGTCGAAGGCTTCAAAGCTGCGTCCGACGTATTTTGCTCGCTGGGGGGAACCTTCGCGGGGGGCAACCCGACCCTGGACGTTGATGCCTGCATCGTCCGCTCCAAACCGTATGCCGACGGGTGGCTTTACGCGGTGGAAGGGGCGCCCCCATCCGACGCGCTCGACGTGCACGCCTATATTGAACTGCTCGACGCCACGATCAATAAGATGGCCGCCGAACAGGAGCACCAAGGGGCCTCGCCCTCCCGTCCACCCCACATACAATGACCAAGTCACGCTACATCATGATCGGCGGGTTCCTCGGAGCCGGTAAGACGACCTCGATCAACGCCTTCGCCCGGATCCTCGACGCCCGGGGGATCAAGGTGGGGCTCATCACCAACGATCAGGGCGTCGGCTTGGTCGATTCGGCCCTCGGTCGCCGCACCGGGCGATTCCCCGTCGAGGAGATCTCCGGCGGGTGCTTCTGCTGCCGGTTCAACTCGCTCACCGAAGCGGCCACCCGCCTGACTGACGCGACCGCGCCCGACGTCTTCCTCGCCGAACCGGTCGGCTCGTGCACCGACCTCGTCGCGACGGTCTCGCTTCCCCTGAAGAAAATCTACGGCGATTCCTACGCCGTGGCCCCCCTCAGCGTCGTCGTCGATCCCGTCCGCGCGCTCCGCGTCCTCGGCCTGGATGCCGACGGGCGCCGGTTCTCTGACAACGTGCTCTACATCTACGGCAAACAGCTGGAGGAGGCCGAGATCATCGTCATCAACAAGATCGATGCCGTCACGGCAGAGCAACGACGGACGCTGCGCACGGCCTTGGCGGCTGCCTATCCCGATGCCCGCATCGTGGAAGTTTCCGCCCGCGAGGGTACGGGGCTCGACGCGTGGTTCCAGATCGTCCTCGCCGAGGAGATCGACGTTCCCCGCTTCCTCGACATCGACTATGCCCGCTACGGCGAGGGCGAGGCGCTTCTCGGCTGGCTCAACACCACGGTGGCCATCGCCGAGCCGGAAGACGAGTACGATGGAAACGCACTGCTCCAGGATCTGGCCTCCGCCCTGCGCGCTTCGCTGGACGAGGCGGAACTCGAGGTGGCGCACCTCAAGATGACGCTCGCGCCCACCGATGCCCCGATGGAGCTGGCGGCGATCAACCTCGTCCGTTCGGACGCCAGTGCCGAGCTTTCCCACACGCTCGCCGACCCGCTCGACATGAGTGCCCAACTTCTGATCAACATCCGCGCGGAGGCCGATCCTGAAGTCTTGAAAAATGCCGTTACCCGCGCGCTCGATTCCGCCCTGCCGATCCCGTTTTCCATCCCCCACTCCGAGCACTTCCGCCCCGGGCAGCCGAACCCCACCCACCGCCTGACCGAAGTCTAGCGCCCGCACCGTGATCGCCTCCCTCGCCACCCGTATCCTCACCACCACGGACCCGAAGCTCCTCGCCAAAATGGCTTGGAACTTCGGCTACAAGGGCGCGCGCTCGGTCCACCTTTTCAAAAAGCGCTTGGAGAAAGGCGAGTATTTCCCGCCGTTCCTCTACCTTTCGATCCTCAATTCCTGTAACCTCCGCTGCCAGGGCTGGTGGCCCAGGCGTCGCTGGGGAGGTTCGGGAGCTGGTTCCAGCCGCCGTCGTCCTTGCGGTAGATGTCGACCGACCGCAGGTGAAAATCGACGTCGCGCAGCTCAACAAGACCGTTACCGAGGCCAAGAATTATGGGAACTCGTTCTTCGGCATCCTCGGCGGTGAGCCCTTTCTCCACCCGGAGCTTCTCGATTTCCTCGCCGGCCACCCTGACTGCTTCTTCCAGGTGTTTACCAACGGCCAGCTCATCACCGAAAAGGTCGCCAGGCAACTCCGCCAGCTCGGCAATGTCACGCCACTCGTTTCCATCGAGGGCACGGAGGTCATCTCCAACGAACGACGGGGAAAAAAGGACGTCCTCCAGCGCACGCTCAAGGGCTTGGACAACTGTATCTCGAACAAGCTCCTCACCGGTGTCGCCACCTCGCTCTGCCAGACGAACATCGACGACCTCCTCACCGAGGACTGGTTGCGCACCCTCATCCGCCGCGGCGTCCACTATGCGTGGTACCACACCTACCGCCCCGTCGGCCCGCAAATCCACGAGGAGCTCGCCCTCACCCCGGAGCAGGCGCGCCGCGTCCGGCAGTTCGTCGTCGAGATGCGCGCGAAGCTCCCCATCGCCCTGATCGACGCCTACTACGACGACCGGGGCAAAGCGCTGTGCCCGATGGCCACGGGGATCTCCCACCACATCTCCCCTACCGGTGCCATCGAGCCGTGCCCGATTATCCAGTTCGCCACCGAGAACATCAAGGACGGCAACATCGTCGATCTGATGACGCGTTCCGAGTATCTCGCCGACTTCCGCAAAACCGCCGCCCAGCATACCCGGGGCTGCATCGTCCTCGAGCGCCCCGACGTCGTCAAGGCCCTCGCCGAGAAGCATGGCGCCACCGATACCACCCTCCGCAAGACGGCCGCAGCCGAGCTGGATGCCATGACTCCGAAAGGGTCGCAGCACCTGCCGACGGGCGACGAGATCCCCGAAAAGCATTGGATGTACCGGCTGGCCAAGAAGTACTACTACCACGATTTCGGAGCCTACCAGCCTTAACACGATGCCCACTCTCTACTGCCGCTGCGCCTTCGCCAAAGTCGTGCCCGACGCCGCGAAAGATGCCCGCCTCCAAGAACTCGTCGATTCCGGCCAGCCGTTCGACGCCGTCCCCGACCTCTGCGAGATGGCCGCGCGCCGCGACCCCAAGCTTGCCGAACTCGCCGCGTCCGAGGACCTTCACGTCATCGCCTGCCATCCGCGAGCCGTCAAAGGGCTCTTTCGCCAGGCACGCACGCCCCTTCCCGACAGCGCGAAGATCACGAATATGCGCGAATCCGACTCATGATTGCCACCGAAATCGCCCAACTGCTCGACACCGGACACAGCGTCAGCATCTCCCCCGACCAGCCGGCCGAAACCAAGGAAACCGGGAATGCCCCCGGGACGCAGGGGGCTTGGAAGCCGTGGTTTCCGGTCATCGACTACGACCGCTGTACCAATTGCATGCAGTGCCTTTCCTTTTGCCTATTCGATGTCTACGGGGTCGATGACGACGGCAAGATCGAAGTGAGGAATAACGATAACTGCAAGACCAACTGCCCGGCCTGTTCGCGGGTCTGTCCCGAGGTCGCGATCATGTTCCCGAAATATAGCGGCGGCCCGATCAACGGCGAGCCGGTCTCCGAGGCCGACCTCGGCCGCGAGAAGATGAAAGTCGATATCTCGTCGCTGCTCGGTGGCGACATCTACGCCTCCCTCCGCACCCGTTCGGAAAAGGCGAAATCCCGCTTTTCCGCCGAACGCTCCTCCGACAAGGCCCTCAAGGAACGCCAGCGCTGCCTGAAGAAACTCCAGTCGGACGGTTTCATCCCGGCGGATGTCCTCGCGTCCATCGATCCCACATCGCTCCCCTCCCCCGAAGAGATCAAGGCGAAAGCCGAGGCCGCGCTCAAGAAATCTGCGGGCACTTCGGCACCCACTGGCTAGCGCATAGGGTCGGTACCCCTCCCATTCCATGTTCGGAGCCATCGTCGGAGACATTGCGGGCTCCACCTACGAACACCGCAACTTCCGTCACGAGTTCTGCGAAATTTTTCGGGACGGCTCGCGCTTCACCGACGACACCGTCCTCACGCTCGCGACCGCCGACCATTTCCTCTTCGACACGCCGTACGCCGATACCTACCGGCAGTTCGGGCGGAACTACCCAAACGCGGGATACGGGGGCAGTTTTTTCCATTGGATGCTCTCCGATGCTCCAGAGCCTTACAACAGCTGGGGCAACGGCTCAGCGATGCGTTGTAGCCCGATCGGGTGGGTGGCGCCCGATCTCGATTGGGCGCTGGCGGAAGCGCGGCGCAGCGCCGAGGTCACCCACGACCACCCGGAGGGGATCAAAGGGGCACAGGCCGTGGTGGCCGCGGTCTTCCTCGCGCGCGAAGGCGCCACCAAAGAAACAATCCGCGACACGGTGACGCAACGGTTCGGCTACGATCTCAAGAGAACCATCGACAGTATCCGACCGACCTACCTCTTCGACGTGAGCTGTGCCGGCTCCGTTCCGGAGGCTATCATCGCCTTCCTCGAATCAACCGACTTCGAGTCCGCCATCCGCAAGGCCATCTCGCTGGGCGGCGACAGCGACACCATCGCGGCGATTG
>CAZKYJ010000528.1:0-4337 GCA_964556355.1 uncultured Verrucomicrobiales bacterium
CGTCCATCTTGGCCCCGGATTCCCGCTCCCGCCACCCGAATTTCCACCGGTCGAAACCGCCCGAGCCCCCCGCGGCTGTGACAGAATTGTCACCCGCACCTATTTGCTGGAAGGGGCGCATCTCCCCATCATTCGGCGCACTCGGGAGTGCCTCGATTTCGCGGCTTCCCAGTCAACCAACACCGAAAAAACAGACAACAACCATGTATTCCAATCCATTCATCACGAAAGCCGCCGGCGTTCTCGCGACCGGTGCCTTCGCCCTCGTCGGCGCCAGCGCCGTGGAGGTCGATTCCGATGTTCCGAAATACGAGAAAGTCAGCGGCGTCTCCGGCACCCTGAACTCGATCGGCTCGGACACCCTCAACAACCTCATGGCCCTCTGGTCGGACGGCTTCAAGGCCATCTACCCGAACGTCAACTTCCAGGTGGAAGGCAAGGGCTCGTCCACCGCGCCCCCCGCCCTCATCGAAGGCACCGCCCAGCTCGGACCGATGAGCCGCGCCATGAAAGAGGAGGAGATCGACCTCTTCGAGAAGAAGTTCGGCTACAAGCCCACGCAGATCAAAGTCGCCATCGACGCCCTCGCGGTCTTCGCGCACAAAGACAACCCGATCGAGGGCCTCACCCTCACCCAGGTTGACGGCATGTTCTCCTCGACCCTGAAAATGGGCGGCGACGACATCGCCACCTGGGGCGACGCCGGCCTTGACGGTGAGTGGGCCGCCCGCCCGATCAGCCTCTACGGCCGCAACAGCGCTTCCGGCACCTACGGCTACTTCCAGAGCGTCGCGCTCGGCAAGGGCGACTACAAGGCGTCCGTCAAGGAGCAGCCCGGCTCGTCCGCGGTTGTCCAAGGCATCGCCTCCGACAAGTACGGCATCGGCTACTCCGGCGTCGGCTACCTGACCTCCGGCGTGAAGATCGTCCCGCTCGGCACCGAGGAAGGCACCTACTACGACGCCTCCGCCGAGAACGCCCTCAGCGGTGACTACCCGCTCGCCCGCTTCCTCTACATCTACATCAACAAGAAGCCGGGTGAGGCCGTCGATATGCTGACCGCGGAATTCCTCAAGTTTGTCGAGTCGCAGACCGGTCAGGAGATCGTGGTGAAAGACGGCTACTTCCCGCTTCCCGCCGAAGTCGCCACCGAGGAGATCGAACTCCTCAGCTCGAAGTAGACTTCCCGAGAAAGGGAACCACTCAGCTCCCAAGCGCTGCGGGGGGCGGTCGCTCGTCGATCGCCCCCCGCTTTCCGCCCTCCTCACGGAATTCTCTCGATCTTCTCCCTCCCGCCTCCGCCCATCCCCATGCCCGACGCCAAGCAGCGCAAGCCTGTTCCCGAGCGGTTCCAAGTCTCCAAGGGGACGCTCCGATTTGACAACTTCATGACCCACGCCATCCGCGTGGGCGGCATCGGCATCATCATCGCCGTCTTCGGCATCCTCATTTTCATCCTCGGCCAGGTCGTCCCGCTTTTTAAGGGCGCCCATGTCGAGCCGCTCCGAACCATCGAGGTCACCGGGAACGTACCGCAGGTCCTCGGCATCGACGAATGGGCCGAATTGCCCTTCACCTACGACGGTGGCGACGTCGTCACGTTTACCGACGTGAGGAATGGCGGGGGCACCACCGAGGTAGCGCTCGGATTCGACTTCGCACCCGGGGTGAAGGTCACGGCCACCAGCTATAACTCCGGCGAGCAGCGCATCGCCATCGGCACCTCCGACGGGCACGTCGGCTACTTTGATATCGTCTACAAACCCGACTTTTCTGGCGACGAGCGGAAGATCGTCGGCAGCGTCGAGCTCAGCGAGTTCTACGCCATCGGCCAGGAGGGTGCCCCCATCCTCCAGGTGGGCTACGGCGCGACCGGCACCGACAAGCTCTTTTGCGCACTCCAGCAGGGTGATTCCGGGGTCGAGCTCCACGCCGTCACCTTGAAGCAGAAGCGTTCCCTCATCGGTGCTGGGAAGATCACCAAGGACGAAGAGCTCGACCTTACCCCGCTGCTCACCCACGAGCCCACCAGGATTCTCGTCTCAAAAGACGCGCGCAGCCTCGTGGCAGCCTCCACCGAAGGCGAGCTCGACTACCTCTACAAGTCGTCCGGAGAATTCGCCCTCCGCCAGTCGTTCCAACCGTTCGCCGAGGAGGACAACAAGACGGTATCGATGCTCAACTACGTCTTTGGGGACGTCTCCATGCTCCTGACTTCCGGATCGGGCAAACAGGTCATCTACAGCCTCTTCCTGCCCGAAGGCGGCGACGGCGAGCGTATCTGGGGGCAGACGAAAGAATTCCCGGACCTCGACGGCCCGGCCACCTTCTTCGTCGCCAGCCGACGGAACAAAGCGTTTCTCACCGGGTCGCACTCCGAGGCACGCCTCGGCTACGCCACCACCGGGATTCTCCGCTGGCACGAGAAACTCCCGTTCGACGTCGCCGCCGCCGCCATCGACGGCAAGTTCGAGAACCTCGCCCTCATGGGAGCCGATGGGGCGCTCCACCTCTACGAGCTCGATGACCCCCATCCGGAGGCCGGTGCCCGCGCCTTCTTCGGCAAGCTGTGGTACGAGGGTGGCAACGAGCCTGAGTACAAATGGCAATCGACGGGCGGATCCGATGACTTCGAACTGAAGCTGTCGATGATCCCGCTCATCTTCGGATCGCTCAAAGGGACACTCTACTCGCTGGTCTTCTCGATCCCGATCGCCATCCTGGCGGCGATCTACACCGCGCAGTTCCTCCACTACAAGATTAAGAAGATCGTCAAGCCGACCATGGAGATCATGGCGTCGCTGCCTTCCGTGGTGCTCGGGTTTCTCGCGGCGCTCTGGCTGGCACCGATCTTGGAGGACAAGGTCCCCTCGGTGATCCTCCTGGCGGCCGGGCTGCCCGCCATCGCCGTCCTGGTTGGCTGGGCCTGGAACAAGCTCCCGGTCGAGCAGCGGACGCTCATCCCGCGGGGCTACGAGTTCATCGTCTTCATGCCTATCCTCGTCATCACGGGATGGCTGCTCTGGGAACTCGGCCCCATCCTGGAGCGCGCGCTCTTCGTCGTCGAAACGTCGCCGGGCAGGGAGGTGGCCGACTTCCGGCTCTGGTGGCCGGAGGTGACGGGGACCCCGTTCGAGCAACGGAACTCGATGGTCGTCGGCTTCATGATGGGATTCGCGGTCATCCCGATCATTTTCACCATTTCGGAGGACGCGCTCTCGAACGTCCCCCCGTCCCTCACCGCGGCCTCGTCCGCCCTCGGTGCCAGCCGCTGGCAGGTGGTTTGGACCGTGGTTCTCCCCATCGCCTCCGCCGGCATCTTCTCCGCCCTCATGATCGGGTTCGGCCGCGCGGTCGGCGAGACCATGGTCATGGTGATGGCGACCGGGAACACGCCGATCATGGACTGGAATATCTTCTCCGGGATGCGCACCCTCTCCGCCAATATCGCGGTCGAGCTCCCCGAGGCGCCCCAGCACTCGACCCACTACCGTGCCCTCTTCCTCGGCGCGCTCATCCTCTTCATCATGACCTTCATCCTCAACACGGCCGCCGAGGTCCTCCGCACCCGGCTGCGCGAGAAATACAAGCTCGTCTAACCTTCGATGCAGTCCGACACACCGCAGTCCCCTCCGCTCCCCGACGACGGGAACGAGCCTGTCGCCGTCAAGCCGGCCAAGCAGACGGTCGCCCCCATCGGGGAAGCCCAGGTCTGGCTCACCTCCATGGGCTTGGCCGTCGGGATCATCATGACCCTTTTCCTCATCGGGCTGATCCTCGTCCGGGGCGTCGAGGTATTCTGGCCGAAACGGGTCGCCCTCGTCGAGCTGGCGGAGGGTAGCCCGGCCGCCATCAACGGCAGCACGACCCTGGCGGGCGAGATCGCCATGGAGCGCCTGGCCGGGAGTATCGACGACCGCCACACCGAGTTGCAGCTATTCGTGGGCAACAAAGATGCCTACGGCTTCGCCTTCCGGTTCCTGCGCAAGGACGAGATCACGGAGACCTCCTACCCGCAAGGCATCATCACGGCCGAGCGCATGGAGTACGGCGACGGAATTTTCTTCCCGAAATCGATCACCACGGCGGATGGCGCGACACTCACGGCTGACGACCCCACCTTCAACGACCGCTTCCATGAGCTCGTCGAGGCCGGCAACGCGCGCCGCGACAAAATCAAGGCCATCGAGAAGGGCGAGATCGGTCGCGTCAACCGCAGGCTCGCCTCAATCGAGTTGGAGCGGAAGTCGACCGGAGCCACCGGGGACCTCAGCGTGCTGGACGAGCGGACCGCCTCCCTCCAGGCCGAGTACGAGGTGCTCGCCGGAGAGGCGGGC
>CAZKYJ010000529.1:0-4336 GCA_964556355.1 uncultured Verrucomicrobiales bacterium
GGAGCCGGCCGAACTGTGGTTTCTCGTAGCGGAAATACTGGCCGATCTCGAACCACTTCATCGGTTTCTTGTACTCCCGCGCCTTGTCCGAGGCCATGCGGGCGAGCGAGGGGGTCAGCTCGGGGCGCAGCGCTACCTCGCGCCCGCCCTTGTCAGAAAAATTGAAAAGCTGATCGACGATCTCGGCGCCGCTCTTCCGGCGGTAGAGGTCGGTCGGTTCGAGGATGGGTGCCTCGTACTCGGCGAAGCCGTAGCGGGCGGCGGCGCCCCGCCAGTGCTCGAACACGTAGTTGCGCACCGCGCATTCGGCGGGGAAAAAGTCCCGGAAACCGGGCAGGGTCTGAAAGTCGTTGGCGGCCAAAATCGAGTTGTCCCTCCGGAATGATGGACGGGCACCATGCACCTCAGCCCGCGTGATTCAACCGCTTTCCCGGCGTTTGCATGCGCCGGGGTCGGGGGGGATAGGTGGCCCGTGATTTCGGCTCTGCGCCTCCAGAATTTCCGCTGCTTTCCCGCGCTCGACCTCCGGCTGCGGGACGCCGCCATGACGGTTTTCGTCGGCGGCAACGCCCAAGGGAAAACGTCGATCCTGGAGGCGGCCTGCGTCCTGCTCCGGCTCCAGAGCCCCCGCACCCGGTCACGCGGCGACTTCGTCCGCTTCGGGCAGGAGCGCTTCGGGGTCGCCGGGGACGTGGGGGGCGGCGCGCTCAAGGTGGTCGGTACCGCCCGCGGGCGGGAGCTCTTTGTTGGCGGCGAGCCCGTGGAGACCGCCGGGGCCTACCTCGCGGCGAGCGGGCTCGTCGTCTGGATGGGGAACGAGGATCTCGAACTCGTCCGCGGGCCGGGCGAAACCCGGCGGCGCTACCTCGATTTCCTCTGCGCGCAGCTTTCGCCGGGATACCTCGCGGCGCTCCGCGGCTACGAGAAGGCGCTCCGCTCCCGCAATGCCGCGCTGCGGGCGCCCCGAACCGACTGGCGGCAGGTCGACGCCTATGGAGCGGTACTCATCGACCGCGGCGAGCGCGTCCGCGCGGGGAGGGTCGAGCTGTTCCAATCGCTCGGCGGGGTCGTGGCGAAGGCGGAGGGCGAAGTGGGCGGGGGGATGGAATCGCTCGTCCTCGACTATCGCCCGAACGTCGGCCGCGACGAGGAACTCGGCGCGGTGCTCGAGTCGTCCCGCGGCGATGACCTGCGCCGGGGACTCACGTTGCGGGGGCCGCACCGGGATGATTTTGCCATCGAGATCAACGGTGGCGCCGCCCAGAAGTTTGCGAGCGAGGGACAGCAGCGGACGATCGTGATCGCGTTGAAGCTCGCCCAGGCCGCGCTCCTCCGGCAGCGCTGCGGGCAAGCACCCGTCCTCCTGATCGACGATGTTTTCGGCGAACTCGATCCCGTGCGCCGCAACGCGCTCCTCCGGGCGCTCCCGCGCGACAGCCAGAAGCTGGTCACGACGACGCATCTCGACTGGGTGGACGACGATTCGCGGCCGGAGGATCTGTTCACGGTGTCCGGAGCGGTGGTCGAATAGGTCGGCGGGGAGGAGATCCGATCGGCCAAAGGGCTCGCCGATGGGGGCGCTCCGGTCGGAAGGCGCCTTCCGAACCTACAGCCCGATCTTCTCCCCGGGCTCCGGGATGATGACCTCGCTGTCGGGAAGGTCGGCGGAAAGCTTCTCCTTGAACCAGTCCAGGGCATCTTGATCCCCGTGGACGAGGATGATCTTCTTCGGCTTGAGCTTGTTGGCGTAGGCCCGCAGATCCTCCCGGGGGGCATGGCCACTGAAGTCGAAGACGTCCACCTCGCAGAGCAGATCGATGGGCGGGAGCGACGGATCCAGCGAGACCGGGTCGCCGTGGGCGGCGCTGCGGATCTGTCCGGCGGGAGACATCGGATCGGCGTAGCCGACGAAGAGCAGCGAGTTCTTCGGGTTGTCGAGGAACTGTCTGGCGAAGCCGTTGGAGACCGTCTTCTCGGTCATCATCCCGCTGGACAGGGCGTAGATGCAGCCGGGCGAGTAGCTGAGCTCGCGGCGCTGCTTGCGCGGGCTGAGCTGGATCTCCATGTCGCTGAGGATCTGGAAGCCCTCGAAGTTTCGCCGCACTTTGCTGGCGAACTTGTCGAAGAGGATGGTCATCTTGGTGCTGAGCCCGCCGATGAAAACCGGTGCGTTGGCAATGACGCCCGCCTTCTTAAACTGGTCGAGCATGATGAGCACCTCCTGCGTCTTGCCCATGGCGAAGACCGGGACGAGCACCGAGCCGCCGCGCTCGAGGGCGGCGGCGATCGCCTCCCCGAAGCGCCGTTCCTCATCGGCGCGCTCGTAGTGCGGCGCACGGGCGACGGAACCACGGGTGGTTTCGATGATCAGGGTGTCCACCCCGTCCTCGGGGAAAACGGCCCCTTTGGTCAACGTCTGGTCTTCGAAGTTGACATCACCAGTGTAGAAAACCGTCTTCTCGCCCGTGCGGAAGAGGATCCCCACGGAGCCAAGGATGTGCCCCGCGTCGAAGAACTCGGCGGTGACCCCTCTGTCGCCAATATCGAACCGCTTCCCGATCGGGCGGTGGACCCAGGCCTCCTCGACCCTGTCGAGTTCGCGGTGGGTGAAGAATGGATACTCCTTGATGTCGAGCTCGGCGCGCTGGCTGGTCATGACGTTGACCGAGTTGTGCAGCATGGCATCCGAAAGGGCGGCCGCCCCGGCCGTCAGGTAGACTGGAGCCGACGGCTGCTCGCGCATGAGCACCGGAAGCGCTCCCACGTGGTCGAGGTGGGAGTGTGAGATGAAGATCCCATCCAGGCTGTCATACTCCACCAGGCCGATATCGGGGAGCGAGGCATTGCCGTCCTCTTTCGGGTGGGCGCCGCAGTCGACGACCGTCCGCGTGCCATCGAAGTCGAGAAGGTAGCTGTTGGCACCGATTTCGTTGCGGCGCGTCAGTTTTTGAAAGAACATGAAAGGGATAGCAGGGGCAAGGGCGCTCGGGTCAGTCGGTGACCGGCGGCCAAGCGGGCACCTTCCCAACTCCCGCAACCAATGCAAACCGATTTCGTCGCACCGAAGGTGCGCGCGGCGCTACTCCTTCTTTTTCGTGACCATCCGGTGGACGAGCAGCAGGATGATCGCCCCGCCGACGGCGAGGAAGAAGCTCTTCAGCTCGAACCCTTCGATGCCACCCCAGCCCAGGGTCTTACCGATGAACCCGCCGACGATGGCGCCGACGATGCCGATGACCATCGTCACGATGCAGCCGCCGGGATCTTTGCCCGGGAGGAGGAGCTTGGCGATGATGCCGGCCAGGAGGCCGAAAACGATCCAACTGATGATTCCCATTGCTCCCATGATGTTCTCCGATACGCCCGGCGCGGGGACGGCGCCTCAACTTTTTTGTGGGCGCCCCAACGATGCCACCCACGGGAGCAGGAAGAGGGCGACGAGCGCGTTGGCGGCGAGCGCGATGGCACAGATGGTTCCGAGGCTGGCCAGCCCCTGGTTCGACGCCGTCCCGAGGCTCCCGAACCCCGCGACGGTGGAGACGGCGCAGACCAGCAGGGCAAACCCGGTGCGCCGTCCGGTGGCCGCGATGTCGCCGCCCTCCTCGCGCAGGGTCAGCAGCATGTGCAGGCTGTAGTCGAGCCCGGCACCGAGGACGAGGAGGACCGCGCCGAGGTTGACAAAGTTCCAGGTGAGGTCGAACCAAGCCATCGCCCCGAGCAGCGCCAGGAGGTCGAGGGCCACGACTAGCAAGGTCAGCAAGGTCTCCCGCAGCGAGCGGAAGGCGAGTGTGACTAGCAGAAGTACCACGCCCCCGAGCGCGGCGAGCAGCCCGAGGAGGTCGCCGCGTACCAGCGAGTTGAGCTGGGCGTTGAGGAGCGGCCAGCTCACGGGGTAGCTGCCGGGGACCGCCGCGAGGACGGAGGTGATCGCCGCCGGGTCGTGGAGCCTCACCGAAGCCAGGGCGTAAAACCCCCCGTCGTGGTCGAGGGCCGCGACGCGGCGGAGGAGGCCGGCCGAAGCAGGGGATCGAGGCCAGATCGGAAGGGCAGCCGAAGCGTCCGACCACCCGCGCCAGTGGTCGAGCATCGCGGCGGAGAGGGCGAATGCCTCGTCGGTGAACCCGGCTTTGGCAACGGCGGCGGCGAGCGCTTCCTCGCGTCCGGCCAGGGCGACCAGGTCCGGGAGGTTGGCGGATTGCCGGCCGGCGTCCGGCCAGAGCGCCCGGGGCAGTCCGGCATCCGAAATATCGTCTCCGCCGAGGCGCGCTGCGAGCTGGTCGAGCCGCCCCGCGACCGCGGCGGCGCTGGTGCCTTCGACGACGATCTGGACGGCCTC
>CAZKYJ010000530.1:0-4330 GCA_964556355.1 uncultured Verrucomicrobiales bacterium
CGGTGCTCCCGAATGGCTGGCGATCGCGTTCTACGTGGTATCACTGATCGCGGGCGCCTGGGATGCCGCCATCGACGCGTCCGCCAAAATCCGCCAGCGCCAGCTCGACATCCACTTTCTCATGCTCGCGGTGGCCGCCGGTGCCGTGGCCATCGGCGCCTGGACCGAGGGCGCCCTCCTCCTCTTCCTCTTCTCGGCTTCCGGCGCCATGGAGCACTACGCCCTCCACCGCACCCACCGCGAGATCAACGCGCTCACCCGCCACGCCCCGAAGTTCGCCCACGTCCGCCTCCCCGATGGCGCGACGGAGGACCGCCCCGTCGACCAGCTGGTCGTCGGTGACGTCCTCGTGGTCCGGCCGGACGAGGCCTTCCCCGTCGATGGAGAACTCCTGGACGGCGAGACCGCCGCGGACGAGTCGAACCTCACCGGCGAGGCCACGCCCGTCCCGAAGAGCGTGGGCGACCATGTCCTCTCCGGCACGTTGAACCTCTGGGGCGCCGTCGAACTCCGCACCACCAAGCTCGCCGCCGAGAGCTCGCTCCAGAAAATCATCCGGCTCATCCAGCGCGCCCAGCACCTCCGTGCACCCAGCCAGCGCTTCACCGACCGTTTCGGGACCGGCTATACCTACGCAATCCTCGGCGTGGTCACCGCCATGTTCTTCGTCTGGTGGCTGGTCTTGGGAAACGCCCCGTTCCACACCACGCCGGAAAACCCTTCGGCGTTCTACCGCGCGATGACACTCCTCGTCGTGGCCAGCCCGTGCGCGTTGGTCTTGTCCATCCCCTCGGCCATCCTCGCCGCCATCGCGTGGGGCGCGAAGAATGGGATCCTCTTCCGGGGCGGTGCCGCCATCGAGAAGCTCGCCGAAATCGACACCATCGCCCTCGACAAAACCGGCACCCTCACGACCGGCGAACTCGCCATCGACTCCCTCGAATCGTTCCCCCCCGGCCGGGAGCGCGATGTCGCCGACCTCGCTTTCACCTTGGAGCGAAACTCGAACCATCCCATTGCCCGCGCCATCACCGCCTACGGAAAACGCGAGAAGCTGGAGGCCCGCCCGATGACCGAGTTCCGCTCCCTCACCGGCAAGGGGCTGCGCGGCCAAGTCGACGCGAAGGTCACCTACCTCGGCCGGCGCGAGCTCCTCTCCAGCGGCGACCTCGCCGAATTCATCGCCACCGTCCCCGAGCCCGCCCTGTCGCTGACCGAAGTCTGGATCGTTCACGAGGACCTCATCGGCCGCATCCTGCTCAAGGACGAGATCCGCCAGGAGAGCAAAGCCACCCTCGCATCCCTCGCGGCCTCCGGGATCCACACCCTCATGCTCACCGGCGACCGCCGTGGCGCCGCCGAACAAGTGGCCTCGGAACTGGGTGTCCAAGAAATTCGGGCGGGCCTCCACCCCGAAGATAAAGTCGCGGCGATCAAAGAACTGACGGACGCCGGGCGCCATGTCGCCATGGTCGGAGATGGCGTGAACGATGCCCCTTCGCTGGCCGCGGCCGACGTGTCCATCGCCATGGGGGGACGCGGCAGCGACGCCGCCCTCGAGCAATCGGACGTCGTCCTCATGCGCGACCGGATCGAGCGGCTCCTCACCGCCCGCCGGATCAGCAGCGCGGCCAAATCCATCATCCGCCAAAACCTCGCCCTCTCCCTCGGCACCATCGTCACCATGGTCGCCATCACCGTCCTCGGGCACCCCCACCTGACCATCGGAGTCATCGCCCACGAAGGGAGCACCGTCCTCGTCTGCCTGAACTCGCTACGCCTCCTCTTCCTGAGGACGTAGGCACCGGAATAAAAGGCGCCACCGCCGGTCACCCGACGACGCCACCCACGACGAAGAAAAAACGGTTCGACCCGATCAGGGTTCGACCCGATCAGATCAGGAGTCCGCGCCCTTGTGACCCAGGATTTTCACCGTGCGGTTCAACTGGTCGAACTCGATCGGCTTCTTGATCACCGTCACCGGACCACTGGAAAGGATCTTGCTCAGGATCTCGCTATCGGGGTAGCCGGTGATGATGACGATCGGTAGATCCGGGTGGATGTCCTTCAGCTTCGCGTAAAGCTCGTCACCTGGGATGTCCGGGAGCTTGAGGTCGAGGAACACGAGATCGAAGCTCTGTTTCTCGCAGTAGCTGATCGCCTCGGCACCCGTGCCCACCACGATGCGCCCGAACCCGGCCTTCTTGAGGAACTGTTTGAACAAGGTCTGGAGCGCGGCATCGTCGTCCACCACGAGGACGGTCGGCTGGCCGCTCTCCTCATTGCGGAGGACGTCGCGATCCAGCAAGCTCCGCTTGATGCGCCACCGGCCGCCAATCTGAATGGCCGGGAGCTGCCCGCGCTGGACAAGGTAGTAGACCGTCGGGAGAGGAATCCGCAGATACTCGGCGGTCTCCTTAACAGTCATCAATTCGGGTGCTTCTTCAGTGGCCATGCTCAGTATGGGGTAAAGGTAAGTGAATCAGGTAGTGTCGTGTCGGTTTTTCGTAACCAGTGAAAGTCCCGTCTTCATCTGCGCTCCAATAGCGCTTCCAACTGACAGGCTTTTCACAGAACTCATCCACTTTCAGGCTTGGTTCTTACTGTAGTATATACAGATTTGTCGCTTGGCTACAAGAAAATTTCAATTTTGATTCTAATTTTCTAAAATCTGATAATTATCTGGTTTTTAGTATATCCTAATTATCAATAGACCCAAATTTTTCTAGCGCGTTCATTTGGCGCAGAAACTACGAAAACTTTTTCGTCGGTATCGCACGTTCCTCGCCTTGCATTGTGCATCCATGGGATGAGGTTGCGCGTTCCGGCTACTGAACCTTATCTACTTATGAAACAACACACTGACTCCGTTACTAAATCCGTTGCCCGCGCCGCTACGGCGACCCTCGCCGCCGCTGCGCTCGCTGCTTTCACCGTCTCTTGCACCGTCGAACAGACCGAGGAGGGCAAGATGCCCGAAGTCGATGTCGACGTGAAGGAAGGCAACCTGCCTGAGTACGATGTTGATCCTGTCGATGTCGATGTTGATATGAAGGAGAAGGAGATCAGCGTTCCGGTTCCTGATATCGACATCAATGGCGACACTCCCGCCGAGGACGCCGCCGAGGAAGCGGAAGAAGCCGCCGAGGACGCCGCTGAGGCCGCTGAAGACGCGGCCGAAGACGCCACCAACTAGTCGGCTCGCTCGTCGAGACCTTAACTCTAACCCATGAGCCCGCCGGAGTGATCCGGCGGGCTCATTGCGTTACGGCGCCCCCGAACGCTCCCACATCCTTCGCTTGAGCCGTCCGATGGATGAACTACCCTGCCCCGCCGTCCAGATTCTAATATCCTGATGCCCACCGAACACCCACCCGCCGAGTCGACGCGCGAGAGCCGCACATCCCTGAAGAGGCTGCTACCCCGCCTCCGCGCTGTTTTCGAGAAAGAAACTCCCGGGGCCGACTGGGCGGCCTTTGAGAGCCGGCTCTCCACCCATTTCCACCGGCTTTTCCGGGACTTTCACCAGATCTACGGGGATCGTTACGACTTCTTCTACCACCTGGAATCGATCGTCACCACCGCCGCCACCCTGTGGCTGGAGCGCCCGGCCGAGCTGAAAAGCCTCGATGCCGTCCGCGAGGGGGATCCCCACTGGTACCAGAGCAACCTCATGATCGGCGGCGTGGCCTACGTCGACCTCTTTGCCGAGAACCTCGATTCCATGCGCGAGAAGATCCCCTACCTCCAGGAGATGGGGATCTCCTACCTCCACCTCATGCCCCTCTTCAAGAGTCCGCCGGGGGACAACGATGGCGGCTACGCCATCAGCAGCTACCGCGAGGTCGAACCGGAGCTGGGCACCACCGAGGACCTCATCGACCTCGCCCGCGAGCTTCGCCAGCACGGGATCAGCCTCACCTTGGACTTCGTCTTCAACCACACCTCGGACGAGCACGACTGGGCGAGGGCCGCACTCTCCGGCGACGAGGAGCACCAGGAGTTCTACCGGATGTTCGACACCAGGGAGATGCCCGACCAGTACGAACGCACGATCCGCTCGATTTTCCCCGATGCCCACCCCGGCTGCTTCACCTACCGCAGCCGCCTCCGAAAGTGGGTTTGGACGACGTTCAACAACTACCAGTGGGACCTCAACTACGAGAATCCCGCGGTCTTCAACGCCATGGCGGCCGAGATGCTCTTCCTCGCCAATGCCGGAGTCGAAATCCTGCGGATGGACGCCGTCCCCTTCCTCTGGAAAAAGCTCGGAACCAGCTACGAGAACCTCCCCGAGGCCCACCTCCTCATCCAGGCGTTCAACGCCCTC
>CAZKYJ010000531.1:0-4326 GCA_964556355.1 uncultured Verrucomicrobiales bacterium
CTCGGCTCATCCTACTCCCGCCGGGGGAAGTGCCAGCTCTTTCGAACCCTCTCGCCATTCCTCGCCGGATCGAAGGAAGACGCAGGCTATGCCACTGCCGCGAGCGTGCTCGGGGTCACCGAGGGCAGCGTCCGGACGTCGGTCTTCCGCCTCAGGAAGCGGTATCGCGAACTCCTGCGCGAGGCCATCCTCGATACGGTCGCGGATCCCGCCATGGTCGACGATGAGATCGACGACCTCTTCTCCATCTTCGGCCCGTAAAGCTGTTATGGCTCCCGCTCACGGAGGCGGAAAAACTCCGCCGTCGTCGCCCCGCCGCGCACCACCGTCTCGTAGACAAATCCTGGCGAGTCGTAGCGTACCGAACCGTCCGGCGCCGAGGAGACCACCCACGGGTCCAAGCCGGTCGACCGCTCGACATCGTGCGCCAAAAACGGGAAAAGCCACCGGAGCCTCGGTTCATCGCCCCCCTCGAGCTCGAACTCCACCCGGCCGGGAACGCCGACGCCGCCCCGAGCGAAATAGTTGTCGAACGTCGCGTCCGCCGTACCGTTTTCACCGCTGGTATTGTCAAAGATGAGCACCCCGGCAATGCCCGCCGGGAAGGTGCTGTCTTCGCCTCTCGCCTCCGCCAGAACCACGGTGGGATCATCGGGATCGTAGGCACGGCCGATCAGCTGATCGCCCAGCCCGATGAAGACCAGTCGCAGCCCGGCGGCCGGCGGCGCTTGGCTCAGCGCCTCGAATGCCGAAACGTCGGAGGGAACCTCATCATCAACCCGCGAGATCTGGATGTCGTTGTCCCGCGGCTGGTAGGTTAAGACATACCCGTCAGTCGCACCCAGCCCCAAATCGGTCACCCGCGCCAGGATGCCGAACGCTTGCTCCGCGGCGCCATCGTCGAAGCGGGGTACGTCTACCGCAATGCAGAAATCGGTGTAGCCATCGGCGCGGAAGCCTGCCCCACGCGCCGCGCCCAGCGCCGGGTTCGGCGAGGCCGACGTCGAGAGCCGGTAGCCTCCGCCCTCGACGCGGAAGCTCACCCGAGCCCCGACCCCCGCTTCCGAGATCGGGTCGTACTCCATCCAGCCCATGGCGTCTCCGTCAGAAAAGTCATCGGTGAAAGTGGGGAGCTCCGCAAAAACAGCGAGAGGCAGGAGGCCTGCTGCGCTAACGACCGCCGCGGTAGGGAAGGAAGCCATGTTACGAGGCTAATTCTTGGGAACGACCGCGCAAGCGGAATCGTCACGGCGATGCCGAAGGCACTCCTATCGCTGCCGCCGGTGGGAACGACACGCCCGAGCCCCCCGAAGTAATTTCTTAAATTTTATTGTCAAAGAATTCCGACGGATCAGGTAATATCGCGGCTGAAGCCATGAAGGATTTGCGATTCCGCTGCGGTTACGGCGTGGTCCGCCAAGCATTTGCCGCCTTGGCCGGTTGCCTCGCCGCCGGAGCGGGTGCGCGTGCGCAGTTCCCGGCACCGGCCACACTGCCCAACCTCCAGCTCTCCAGCGGTGCCCAAGTGGAAGCCATCGCCATCCAGCCGGACGGCAAATTGGTCATCGGTGGCACGTTCAACGCGGTCAATGGCATCCCCCGCTTGAACCTCGCCCGTCTGAACACCGATGGCTCGATCGATCTCACCTGGGTTGCGGAGACGGATTCCTCGGTCTTCGCCATCGCGGTAGACGGTGACGAGATATTCATCGGGGGAGGGTTCCAAGTCGTGGACGGGGGCAGCCATCGGTTCGTTGCGAAACTCGATGGGAGCGCTGGTGGGACACCGGTTGAAGGTTGGAGCCCCAATCCGGACAACATCGTGCGGACGATCGCGACCGAAGGGCAGCACGTTTATTTTGGTGGGAATTTCGCACGGGTCGGGTCGGCCAGCGTCACGGCGCTGGCCAGGGTCGATCGCCAGACCGGCGCCCACGACGTTTCCTGGAGAGCGAGCCTCGACAGCCACGTCCGCACCCTGGCCATCGCTCCCCCCCACATCTATATCGGGGGTGATTTCCGGTTCGCCGGAGCATCGAGTCGCTCGGGCCTCGCCCAAATCCTTCTATCCGATGCGACCGCTACCGATTGGAACCCTGGCACCGACGGGTTTCCCGACTGCCTGCTGGTCGATGGGAACGATCTCTACGTCGGCGGGCAATTCACCCAAGTCGGCGGACAAAACCGGTCGGGGATCGCGCGGATTGGTCTGGTGAGCGCGACGGTCGATCCTGGATGGGATCCGAACGCCGACCAAGCGGTACGCTCGATCGTCCGCGACGGTGACCACATCGTCGCCGGGGGGAACTTCACCTCGATTGGCGGGCTCGACCGCGCCTACGTCGCCCGCCTCGACCGGTTGGGAACCGGTGCGGCGGACCCCGGATTTGATGCGTCCACCGATAACATCGTCATCGGTCTCGCCTCGGATGGCACCGATCTTTACACCGCCGGACGCTTCGAGCAGTCGGGGAGCCACGACACCTCCGGGGTTGCCCGCATCAGCCGCCTCACGGGAGCACCCGAACGGACATTCCGTGCCGGAATCGAAAGCCCCGGCCTAGTTTTCGACACCGACCGCCAAGCCGACGGCAAGCTCCTGGTGGGAGGGATCTTCAGCCGGGCCGGCGGGCTCGAACGGGCGAACCTCGTGCGATTCAACCCCGATGGCTCGCTCGACACCGAGTGGGCACCGAACCCGCAGGGTGGCGTGTTTGCCCTGGCCGTCGAAGGTACTAACATTTATGTTGGGGGAAACTTCACGGAGATCGGCGGGGCGCCGCGCCAGGGGCTCGCCAAGCTCAGCAGTACCGGCGGCGACGCGGCCGACCGCCTCTGGAACCCGGGAGTCCCGCTCGGCGGTCTCGGCACCGCGATCACCGCGTCGGCCGACGCGGTTTACGTCGGCGGCACCTTTTTTATCGTGGGTGGGGATATCCGCTTCGGCCTCGCCAAGCTCGACACCTTCCAGGGACTGGCGGCCCCGGGGTGGAACGCCAACGCCTCGAGCGATGTAACCCTGGTCATTCTCGCCCTCGCCCTCGACGGCAACGATCTCTACGTCGGCGGCACCTTCAACTCGATCGGTGGCGGGGTGCCCGAGTTTCGCAACCGCGTGGCCAAGCTTTCGACGGCGGATGCTTCTCTCCGGCCGTGGGCGGCCGACACCAATGCGAATGCCGACGTCGGCTCGATTTCGCTTTTGGGCGACGACGTGTATGTGGCCGGTGGTTTCGACACCATCGGCGGGGTTCCTCGGGCGAACGCCGCCCGCCTCAGCAAGTCCGACGGCACCGTCGATCCCGCGTGGGATCCGATGCTGGACAACATCGTCAACGTGGTGCAGGCCACCCCGGACGCCGTCTACGTCGCCGGCCTCTTCACCGCCGCAGGCGGGGCACCCCGCGACCGGATCGCCCGGCTGCTACCCGACGGTTCGGCGGATCCGGATTGGAATCCCGGTGCCGACGGCTCGATCGTTGCTCTGGACGTCGATGGTTCCGACGTGCTGGTCGCGGGGAGTTTCAGTTCGATTGGCGGGGCGGCGCGCAACGGGCTCGCCCTGCTCCGGGTGCCTGACCCTCCCGAGATCGTCCAAACCGGAGCGACCAGCCTGCAGATCTCACGCAACCGGGCCGACGGAAGCGAGGTGAGCCATTTTCTCATCGTCTCGGTTACCGGAGGCACCCTGCGACGTCCCGACGAAACGGTCGTCGCTCCCGGTGAATTCCTCTCGGTTGCCGAGGGAGCCGCGGGGCTGCTACTCGACGACGGTGCAACGCTGGTCGCGGTCTCCGCGGTGCGCCCGGAGCCCGAGGCTGCGGGCATTGAGGCATCCACGCTCACCATGGGCATTTCGAGCATTCTGCCGGCATTCCAGTTTGCCACCGACGCCTTGGAGGTGGGCGAAGGGAGTGCCCAAGCGATCGTCGAAGTCCTCAAGATCGCCGGTGGATCGGCCGCCGTCACGGTCACCGCAAGCGGGCTGACCGCCCAAGCCGGGCAAGACTTTGGCCCGCCCTCCGGCGGTGGTCAGATCCTCTTCGCGGCCGGCGACACCGTGCGATCAATCAGCATCCCGATCGTCGACGAGTTCGTCGCCGAGGGAGACGAGACATTCCGCCTCCAGTTGTCGGCCGGTGGTCCGGGCACACGGATCGCTTCGCCAGCGTCTCTCACTGTAACGATCATCGACAACGACAATATCGGCAATGGATCGTCCGTGCTTTCGGTCGTCAATCCCAGCCCAATCCAGCCCGCTCCCGCGCAGGGCTCGATCCGTGCCGATCTGAGCGGCGACGGTGGCCTCGGGCTCTCGCGGCTCGT
>CAZKYJ010000532.1:0-4325 GCA_964556355.1 uncultured Verrucomicrobiales bacterium
GGGGCATGGGAGGGACGGGGTTCTCGCGTGCCACATACTCGCGGATGGCGACCAACAGGGCGTCGCGCTCGGGCTTCGTCTGCGGTATGTTCTTCTTCGGAGGGCGGAATCGTGTCGTGGTGACGGGCACCACTGACGGGAGCTTGACGGATTTGATCTGGGGGACGGCAGTTACGGACATGGGAGCGGCAGAATTATCTACAGGGCTGGCGGGTCGATTGTATCAGAGAACGGCGAGGTTGGCGAATCGGGCAAACCCGCGGCACCCGGCGTCCGGCAGGACGCGGCATTCCCCATCCCTAAGGTAAACCGGCGGAACTAGATTAAGTCGCTAACGGCTTCGCGCTCCTCGCTGAGCTCGGCGACCGACGCGTCGATTTTCCCGCGACTGAACTCGTCGATGGGCACGCCCTGGACGATGCTCCAGCGCGAGCCGTCGCTGCGGATGGGGAACGAGCTGATAAGCCCTTCGGGCACGCCGTAGCTGCCGTCCGAACAGACGGCGACGCTCGTCCAATCGCCGTCTGCTGTCGGCGTGGTCAGGCTGCGGACGGTGTCCACCACGCCGTTGGCGGCGCTGGCGGCCGAGCTGAGGCCGCGCGCCTTGATAATGGCGGCACCGCGCTGCTGCACGATCGGGATGAACTCATCTCGCAGCCACGCCCCGTCGGTGATAACCTCGGTGGCCGGGTGGCCGGCGATCTTGGCGTTGGTGAAATCGGGATACTGGGTGGCCGAGTGGTTGCCCCAAATGGTCATGTTCGTGATGGCGCTGGAGTGTTCGCCGGACTTGTGGGCGAGCTGGGATTTTGCACGGTTTTCGTCGAGGCGCGTCATGGCGAACCACCGGTCATTGGGCACCCGGGGGGCGTTGTTCATGGCGATGAGACAGTTGGTGTTGCAGGGGTTACCCACGACCAGCACGCGAACGTCATCGGCGGCGTGGTCATTGATCGCCTTGCCCTGCCCGGTGAAGATCTTGCCGTTGATCCCGAGCAGATCTTTCCGTTCCATGCCCTGCTTCCGGGGCACGCTGCCCACGAGCAGCGCCAAGTTCGCACCGGCAAAGCCTTTGTCCAATTCGGCGGTGGGGGTGATGTTCTGCAGGAGAGGGAACGCGCAGCCGTCGAGCTCCATGTCGACGCCGTTGAGGGCTTCCAGTGCCTGGGGGATCTCGATCAGGTTCAGGTTGACCGGCTGGTCGGGGCCGAACATGGCACCGGAGGCGATACGGAAAAGGAGGGCGTAGCCGATCTGGCCGGCGGCGCCGGTAACTGCAACGGTAATGGGGTCTTTCATGGTCTTCTCGATGGATGTATTTGGAGTGGGTGTGAGCTGGGGCGCCGCTACTCGTGGGGGACGCCTGTCGGAAAGATCGCGCGCTCGATGGCAGCGCAGAAGGCGTGGATCAACACGGTATGCGCCTCTTGGATCCGCGCCGTCTCGGGATGGGGAACGGTGACGGCCACATCGCACAACATCGCGGACTGGCCGCCGTCGCGACCGAGGATCCCGAGGGTCGCGATGCCCATCTCCCGGGCCTCGCGGAAGGCAGCGTTGACGCTTTCCGAATTCCCGCTCGTGGTGATGCCGACGAGGACGTCGCCGGGCCGCCCAAGCCCCTCGACCTGGCGCGCGAAGACGCGATCGTAGCCGTAGTCGTTGCCGACGGCGGTGAGGAAGCTGCCGTCGTTGGTCAGGGAGAGCCCGGCGAGCGAGGGGCGGTCACCCACGTAGCGACAGAGCAGCTCCGTCATAAAATGGGCCGCGTCGGCGGCGCTTCCGCCATTTCCGCAGGCCAGCACCTTCCCGCCAGAGCGGAGCGCTGACACCAGCTGGTCGACGCCGGCGCTGAACGCGGCTTCGAGGGAGCCCAGTGACTGAATCGCGCGGACGCTCCCCTCGATGGCCTCGTGAAGGAGTTGCCCCGCCGTCCCTGATGTTTTCAATTCGCTCACTGCGGCTACCGTCAACCGGGCTGCGCGCCTGCCAAGAAAAAACTTCGAAATCTCTCCCGATTCTGTCCCAGCCATGCCGCGCCTCTCGATTTCCGCGATCCGCTTTCTCGATCGCGGCCCGTTTTCGCTCGAGATCGGTGAAGGCGAGACCGTCGGGATATGCGGCGACTCGGGGGCGGGCAAGACGCTCCTCCTCCGAGCCATCGCCGACCTCGACTGCCACGGTGGGAGCACCAGCCTCGATTCGGTGGACAGCGGCTCGGTGCCAGCGCCGGAGTGGCGGCGGCGGGTCGGACTCCTCCCGGCGGATCCCCTCTGGTGGCACGACTCGATCCGCCCGCATTTTTCCGGCGGCGGCGAACCGGCGCTTCCCCACCTCCGGCGCCTCGGGTTCGCGGACGACGCCCTCGATTGGACGACCTCCCGACTGTCGGCTGGGGAGCGGCAGCGGCTGGCGCTCGCCCGATTGCTCGATCGAAAGCCAGAGGTGTTGCTCCTCGACGAGCCGACCGCCAACCTTGACCCCGAGAACGCGGCAAGCGTCGAGGCGCTGATCGGTGAATACCTCTCGGCCACGGGTGCCGGTGCCATCTGGGTCGCCCACGACCCCGGACAACTGCGGCGGGTTGCGGATCGCGTGCTCCGGCTCACCGCCGGTGGCCTCACCCCCCTCCCCGCTCATTGAGTCATGGGCGAACTCGTCGAACTATCCCCTTGGGACCTCGGGCTGGCGAGCCTCCTGGTCGTCGCCCTCGCCGCGACCACCTTCTTTTTGAAGCTCGGTCTCGGCCGTCAGTTGCTCGTGGCCGGTGTGCGTATGGCTGCCCAGCTGCTCTTGGTCGGGCTCGTTCTAAAGGCGCTGTTCGCCACGACCCATCCGGCGCTCGTCGCACTCATGGCGCTGGTCATGTTGCTGGTCGCAAGCCGCGAGATCGTCGCCCGGCAAAAACACCGGGTTCGGGGAATCGCCGCGTTCGGGATCGGTACGGGCGCGATGTTTGTGTCCTCATTCACCCTGGCCGTCTTCGCGCTGCTGGCGGTCGTAGCGCCCGAACCATGGTATTCGCCGCGATACGCGATCCCCGTGTTGGGCATGTTGCTGGGGAATACCATGAACGGGATCTCGTTGGCCATCGACCGGCTGACGTCGGCGGCGTGGGAGCAGCGCGACAGGATCGAGCAGCGCCTCATGCAGGGTGAGGACCGGTGGACAGCCATTGGTCCGATCGCCCGGGACAGCCTCCGCTCGGGCATGATGCCGGTGGTCAATGCGATGGCCGCCGCGGGAATCGTCAGCCTGCCCGGCATGATGACCGGGCAGATCCTCGCGGGCAACTCTCCCGGCGACGCTGTGAAGTACCAGATCCTCATCTGGTTCCTCATCGCCGCGGGAAGCGGGTTCGGGCAGATCGCCGCGATCTATCTCATCTCGCGGCGGCTCTTCGACGAGAGGCACCGGCTCCGCCTGGATCGCTTGACCGGATAGACCTACCCCGGGGGGAGCGGGAGCAGCTGGTGGGCGGGCTGGAAATTCCCTGGCGTGACCGGTAGGCCACCCCGCCCGACGAGGATGAAGCTTCCGATCTCGCCGGGGATTTTGACCGTGCACCGGGGCTGGAGGAGGTCGCGCACGTCGAGGAGGCCATCCTCCAGCTCCGCCTCGCTCCCGCTCAGGTCAAAGAGGGCATCGATCCGGATCACGCCGTCGGCACCGAACTGCGACGAGGCCGTGATGGGGCTGTTGTTGGTCAGCAACACCTGGGACGTGATCTGGATATTGCCCCCGTCGCCCTCCACGGCGTTCGCGCTGATCAGGCTGTCGTCGAGGATCGCGTAGCGCCCGGCCCGAATGAGGATGTTGCCCCCGTTCCCCTGCGCCTCGGCGACGATCTGGCTCCCCGCCAGCCGGAGGTCGCGCCCCGCATCGACCGAGACACCGCCGCCATCCCGGCCGGCGCGCGCCGTGATCTGGCTGTCGGCCAGCATGACATCTCCGCCCGCCGAAACGTTGATCGAACCCGAGTCGGTGCGGGACGATTCGACGCTGATGGCGCTCCCGCCCTGCAGTGACAGGTCGCTCCGGGAGACGACGTCGACGCTGCCCGCGACACCCGCCCCGGTGCTCCGGCTGCTCACCTCGGCCCCGCTTTGCAAGGTGACACGCTCCCCGCTCACCCGCACGCTCCCGGCGTCGCCCGCGCCCTCCGTGCTGGCCGTCACGCGCCCGGCGCTCGCCATGAGCAGGTGCCCTCGCGAGGCCACCGCGACGTCCCCGCCGTCCCCGGCACCCGTGGTGGAAGCTTCGACCGCACCGCCCCGCACGATGTCGACCGATCCCGCAGCCACGGCAACGCTGCCCGCCGCACC
>CAZKYJ010000533.1:0-1697 GCA_964556355.1 uncultured Verrucomicrobiales bacterium
CTCACCCAGCAGACGGCGACCCCCAAGCTCGACTGCATCCGCTGCGGGCTCGCCATGATCCGCGCCGCCGAACGGTTGCCCTCCGGATGGCAGCTCCGCATCGGCATCGCCATCGGTTCCATTGTGGCCGGGGTGGTGGGACGGCAGAAGTACCAGTTCGACATTTGGGGGAACACCGTGAACGAGGCCGCCCGCATGCAGTCCGAGGCGGCACCCGGCACCATCTGCGTGAGCTCCCAAACCTGGGAGATCCTCTCCCCCCACTGCAGCGGGCACTCGCTCGGTTTCCGGAATATCAAGGGGATGGGAACCATCGAGATCTTCCAGGTGGCATCCCTCTGAGGGATCGCCCTCAACTCCCCGCCTCGAGATAGGCCAACAGGTCCGCCATGTCCTCCACCGGGATGGCGGCTTCCAAACCTTCGGGCATGAGCGATAGGCCGAGGCCGGTCATGGAGAGGACGTGGTCCCGCGGGAACGTGCGTTCGGCGCCGCCGGGCTCACGCACGGTGATCTGGCGCCCGTCCTCGGTCACGATGATCCCGGTGGCCGGCGGCCCGCCTTCCAGGGTGAAGGCGAAGGCCTGGTATCGCGGCGCGACCTCGCGATTGGGATCGAGGATATGCCCGAGGAGGGTCGGCCGGCCGGCGGCGGCGAAGGTGGCCACCGGGGGGCCTAACCCATTCCCTTCCCCGTCCCGCGCGCGATGGCAGACCTGGCAGGCCCGCGCAAAGACGGCGCGCCCGCGCTCCGCGTCGCCGGGTAGATCCAGGGCTTTGCCGTAGGCCGCGACCACGTCGGGCCGCGACACCACCGGCGGCAGCACCGTCGCCGCCCGCGCTTGGACGGTCGCGTCCGGGTGATGGCGCAGCCCCTGAACGAGCCGTGCCGGCAGGTCGGCCAATTCGATGTCGCCGGCATCCAGTGCGCCGAGGACGGCCGCCGCGGCAGCGGGATCGTCGAGGGCGCGGGAGCCCAATGCTTCGCGGGCCGCCGGCGGCAGGGAGGAAAAGTGTCCCAGCAAAAACACCGTATCCCCGATCGCCGCCGCCGTGGCCTCGCGCACCCGCGGGTCGTCGCCCCCCGCGGCCAGCGCCCGGCGGAGGACGCCCTGGGTGGCCGGCTGGGGAATCAGGTCGAGAAGCCGGATTGCGGCGAGGCGCTCCGGCACCGCCGCGGCCTGTTCGGCCACGAGCCCACGTGCCTGGTCCAGCAGCGCCTCCCAGCGGGGAGCGGCCGCCACCGCGTCCCACCCGTGGCCGGCGAACCGCATCCCGTCGCGGAGCGCCGCGATGGCGGCGACCCGCCCCGGATCGGGATCGCCTCGGGCGAGGGTGGCCGCGACCATTTCCACTAACGCGTCCTCGCCCGAGCGCCCGACCATCCCCGCCAGCTCGGCGCGCAGCGCTTCCGCCTGCCCCCACGCCCGGCGCAGGTCGTCCGGTCGGCGGAGCGACTGCAGGACGGCGGAGCGGAGCCACGGGTCGCCGGCCGCCGCCTCGAGCCGGTCGAGCAGCGGTGCCCGGGCGGAGAGCAGGGCCGGAAAGGGCGCGACCGCCGGCTTCGCTGGCGCCGGTCGACCGCGCTCGAAGAGCAAGCGCCGCGCCGTGGTCTGGTGCCAGTCGTTGGGGTGCTCTAACAAGGCCACCAACTCGGCGTCCGCCTCTGACAGCTCCTTTTTCGCTGCCTCCACCCAT
>CAZKYJ010000533.1:1707-4315 GCA_964556355.1 uncultured Verrucomicrobiales bacterium
ATGACAGTGGAAGCTCCCGCCGCTAAAGCTTTTACGATGTCGCCCGAGGTACGCCGCCGCCGTCGCGAGGTCGGGTATCGGCGCTGCGACGAACCCGGCCGGAGCGACCCGGTAGATCCGGCCGCGGTCCCACCCGCTGTTCAGGTCGAGGTGCGTTTTGATCGTTTCCGGCAGCGACCACGGGTGCTCGATGACCTCGCGATACATGTCGGTGAGGTAGAGGCAGCCGTCGGGTCCGGTGGCAAAGCTGGTCGGGCGGAACCAGTTGTCGCGGCTGCGGAGGAACTCGGTGGTTTCGTCCGGCCGCGCCCGCCGCGCCACCAGCCCAGCGGTGCCACCGTCCGCGGTGATGCGCTTGCGATGGACGAGGTTGCTTCCCGCGTCGCCGATGAACGCGTTGTCGCGGAAGTCCGCCCCGAAGGCGTCGCCCCAGTAGAGGTGGCACCCGGTGGCGGCCGTGAAATAGCCCGAGACCCGGCCGCCGCCCTCCACGATCCCGGGGGTGACGCCGGAGACCCGCCAGCGGGTGCGGACGATGCGCCAGGGCTCGTCCGGGCTGATCCGGTAGACGGGGGCGGCGGCGCCATCGGCCGGGATATCGACCAGCGGTTCCGGCAGCGGGAACCACGGGTTCGCTCGCGTCTGACCCCGCTCGTAGGCCACCCAGATGAGGTGGCGCGAGTTGCTACAGACGAAGCGCCGCCCCGCGGAGTCGAAGCTCAGCCCGTACTGGGCGGTGCCGTTCTCCGCGCGGAGGTCGAGGGTCTCCGGATCGAACGAGAAATCGGCGCCGCGGAGGGGCACGGGGTTCGCGTCGGACGAGCCGGGTCGCGAGACCGTCCCGCCGTTGGCCGCCGTCGCCCCCCAGATGCGATTGTCGGGGCCCCAGCGAAAGCTATTGAACAGCGCCTGCATGTTCAACCTCAGCTTCCCTCCGCCAAATCCGGAGAAGACGTGGCGCTCCTCGTCAGCGACGCCATCACCGTCGGAATCGCGGAAATAGTAGACATCGGGCGTCGCCCCGACAAAAACGCCTCCGCGGAAGCAGGCGATCGCGGTCGGCCAGCGCAAGCCCTCCTTGAAAACGACCGCACGATCGAAGGTTCCGTCGTGGTCGTCGTCGGTCAGGAGTTTGATCCTTCCGAGCGCCTCGTCGCGACGCTCCGAGTATCCTCGCATCTCGATGACGTAGGCGCGCCCCCGCTCATCGAACGCCATGGCGATCGGGTCGACGACCGCGGGCTCATGCGCCGCCAGCACCAGGGAAAACCCGGGTTCGACCTCGAAAGTGGCGGGCGCCGCGGAGGGTTCGGTCGGGGGGAGGCGGGGGAGTTCCCCCTCGGCAACCGGGGGCGCCGCTTGCGCGATGGCCGGTGTGACCGGGAGGAGAATCGCGAAGATGAGACAGGGGAAATGCATGACTAAAACCTTGTGGGCAGCCCGAACGTTTGCGAACCTCCACCGTGACGGACCGGCGACACTTCGCAAACCAATCGGCCTGGGCGGCACCGGCGGGAGCCTGGGGTCGCGCGGCTCGACGATACGATACGGACGACGAGGTCAGCGACCATCACCGGCACGCCCACTTTTCGTGGCGGGGGAGAGGAGATCTCGCCCGCCACCAGCACGGACCCCGCCCGGGTGCCGCCGGTCTGCCAGGGGACGGCGCAGCAAGCCGGTGTTCGGGGAACATCCTCCGGCAGCCCATTCTTCACTGACCACCCCCCACCCGATATCCCATGAAACTCCCAATCTCACAGCCGGTTCCCGCTTTCCTTGTCGCAGCGCTCCTGACATCGTTCTCCGTTGCCGGCTTCTCTGCCGACGACCCTTCCGCGCCCCTGAACATTTTCATTTTGGCCGGCCAGTCGAACATGCAAGGCCATGCGCACGTGCGCACCTTCGATGCCATGGCGCTCGATCCGAAGACCGCACCGCTGCTCAAGGAGATGCGCGACGCCGACGGTGACCCCACCGTCTGCGAGCGGGTCTGGATCTCCTCGATCGGATCGGCCGACGACGAAAAGTTCGGCCGGCTCACCGCCGGCTACGGCGCCGAGGCACGCGGGCCGAAGATCGGCCCCGAGTTCACCTTCGGCCTCGAGATCCAGAAGCGGATCGACGGGCCGATCCTCGTCATCAAAACCGCGTGGGGCGGCAAGAGTTTGAACACCGACTTCCGCCCGCCCGGTGCCCCCCCGTTCGCGTTCCGCGAGGACCAGCTGGAGAAGTTCGCCGAGCAGGGCAAGGACATCGCCGAGGTCAAGGCCGAGAAGGCCGCCGCCTCCGGACACTACTACCGCCTCATGGTCGAGCACGTGCAGCGCGTCCTCGCCGATATCAAGCGCGTCTACCCCGACTACGATCCGGAGCGGGGCTACCGGCTCGCCGGCTTCGTCTGGTTCCAAGGCTGGAACGACATGGTCGATCAAGGCACCTACCCGCACCGCGGCGATCCGGGAGGCTACGACGCCTACAGCGATCTGCTGGCGCAGTTCATCCGCGACGTCCGCACGGATCTCGCCGCCCCGGAGCTCCCCTTCGTCATCGGAGCGCATCATGGAGCAGCTCGAAGAGTTGGCTGACCAGACCGACAAGTACAAGTCCG
>CAZKYJ010000534.1:0-4291 GCA_964556355.1 uncultured Verrucomicrobiales bacterium
TTCCGCGGCGTACATGACCTCGAGGGGGTGGTCGCCGTTGACGTGGATGACGGGGGCCTCGATCATTTTCGCCACATCGGTGCAGTACTGGGACGAGCGGGCATCCTCGGGCTGCGTGGTGAAGCCGATCTGATTGTTGACGATGATGTGGACGGTGCCGCCGGTGCGGTAGCCGGGGAGCTGGGAGAGGTTCAGGACCTCGGCCACGACTCCCTGCCCGGCGAAGGCGGCGTCGCCGTGCAGGAGGATGGGGACGACGCGCGAGCGGGTCTCCGAGTCGCCGATGATCCGCTGGCGGGCGCGCGCCTGCCACTCGACCACGGCATCGACGGCCTCGAGGTGGCTGGGGTTGGCGGCGAGGAAGATCTTGACCTCCTGCCCGGTCTCGCTGACGCGGGTGGTGTGAAAGCCGAGATGGTATTTTACGTCGCCATCGCCGGCCACGAGGTCGGGCACGTAGTTCTCGTTGAACTCGTAGAAGAGGACGCGGAGCGGCTTGCGGAGGAAGTTGGCCAGGACGTTGAGCCGGCCGCGGTGGGCCATGCCCATCACGATCTCGTCGACGCCCACGGGGGGCGCTTTCTCGAGGATGGCGTTGAGGGCGACCATGAGGCTCTCGCCGCCTTCCAGGGAGAACCGTTTCTGACCGATGTACTTCTTGTGGAGGAATTGCTCGAAGGCCTCGGCCTCGACGAGCCAGCTGAGGACGCGCTCCTTGGTGAAAGCGTCGAGGTCGTCGGTTTCCACGCGGGTCTCGATGCGGTCGCGGAGCCAATTCCGCACCTCGACCTTCTGGATGTACATGAACTCGAAGCCGATGCGGTCGCAGTAGGTGCCCTTGAGGAGGTCGATGAGGCGGCGGAGCTTCATCGGTTTCCCTCCCTGGTAGAAAGCGGTGGCCACCTCCTGCTCAAGCTCGGCCTCGGAGAAGGTCGGAAGGTCGCGGGCGAGCTGCGAGTCCTCCGGAGGCCCGTCGGAGAGCGGGTCGGTCCAGGCGGCGGTGTGGCCGAGCGACCGGTAGATGTAGACGAGGCTGACGATGCGGGCGCGGAGCGAGAGCTCGTCCTCGGTAAGGTCTCCCGTCCCGAGGCGGACCGGGGCACCGTTTTTGCTGGGGGCCGTCCCGTTCGCGGCGGTGCCGCCGTTGGCGCGCTTTTTCAGCTCGGTGAGCCCGAACTCGAAGCCCTCGAAAAATGCGGCCCAGGTACCATCGACGGAGCGCGGGTCACTCTGCCAGCGCGCGTAGTTTTCGTCCAACAGGTCGGCGTTGGGTCTGGAGAGAAGTGAAGTACTCATCGGGTAGGGTGGTAGGGCGGTTGGCGGACCCGGTGGAGGTCGGAAAACCGGCGCGGCTCGCCCGGCGGGGGCGGCGGAATCTGGCGGTCTGCCATAGTAGCGGAAGTCTCGCGAACGCCAACCGATTCGCGCCAGATTTCGCCCCTTGTCATCGCGGGGCGCCCGCGCTAAGTACCACCCCCCTGATTTTCGCCATTTTTCCCCACACCCGCCGCCACCCCGGATGATCGAAGCCGACCACCTGACCAAAACCTACGTCGGGAGAACTGCGGTCGATGACATCTCATTCACGGTCGGCAAAGGCGAGATCGTCGGGTTTCTCGGTCCGAACGGCGCGGGCAAGACGACCACGCTCCGGATGCTCACGAGCTACCTGCCGGCCACCGCGGGCACGGTACGGATCGCGGGCTACAACGTGTTCACCCACCCGATCGAAGCGCGCCACCACCTCGGCTACATGCCGGAGAACGTCCCGCTCTACGACGAGATGCGCGTGCGCGAGTACCTCCGCTTCCGCGCCAAGCTGAAGGGCTTGCGGGGTGGACACGCCGTCCGGCGCCGCTGCGGCGAGGTCATGGAGATGACCGGGCTCACCGAGGTCCGCCGGAAGCTCATCGGCAACCTGTCGAAGGGCTACCGCCAGCGTGTCGGCCTGGCCGATGCCCTCGTGGCCAACCCCGACCTCCTCGTCTTGGACGAGCCCACCAACGGCCTCGATCCCAACCAGATCCGCGCCGTCCGCTCGCTCATCCGGGAGCTGGGCAAAAACCACACCATCCTCCTCTCCACGCACATCCTCCACGAGGTCGAGATGACCTGTGACCGCGTGATCATTATCGACCGGGGGAAGCTGAAAGCCACCGGCAGCCCGAAAGACCTCGTCTCGAACCTCCGCTCGGCCGGCACCCTGGCCGTCGAGATGCAGGCCGATCCCGCCCGGGCGGCCGCCAAGATCAAAAAGCTCGACGGCGTCCGCAAAGTCCATCACAACCACCTCGAAGACGGCTGGTGCCGGCTGGTCGTCCGCGTGGAGTCCGACGCCGACCTCCGCGAGCCGATCGCCCGCCTCGCCGCCGAGTGCAAGTACACCGTCCGCGAGCTCTACCGGAAGACCGCTTCGCTCGAGGACGTCTTCGTCGAGCTCACCCAGGACGACTCCTGATCCGCGCGCCTGAAAACCGAAACCTGAAAACTGCAACCTCGCTCAGTGCGCATTTTCCTCATCCTCCTCAACAAAGAACTCCGCAGCTTCTTCGTCTCGCCCGTTGCCTACATCGTGCTCGGGCTGGTCATGACGCTCAACGGGATCGCCTTCAACGCGTCGGTCTCGTTTCTCATGAACGGCCCGCCCAGCAGCGGGTCGCTCGTCACGTGGACGTTTCAGGGGCCCTGGTTCTACCTCTGCTACTTCGCCATTTTCCCGCTGATCACCATGCGCCTCTTCGCGGAAGAACAGCGCCTCGGCACGCTGGAGACGATGCTCACCGCGCCGGTTCGCGCCTCCCAGCTCGTTTTTGCCAAGTTCGGGGCTGCCACGATTTTCTACGCCATCCTCTGGGTTCCCAGCGTGGCGAACTTCTTCATTTTCCAATGGGTCTCTGCGGGGGCCGCCGACCTCCCTGGGGGGGCGCTGGCGGGGAGCTACACCATCATCATCGCCATGGGCCTCTTCAACATCGCCCTCGGCTGCCTGGCCTCCTCGCTCACCCATAGCCAGCTCGTCGCGGCCATCCTCTGCTTCACCCTCAGCGTCCTCCATTTTCTAGTTGGCCTTTTCGCCACCACCGTCCGGGAGGAGATCCCCGAGTCGATGAAAACGCTCATCCGCTACTTCTCGTCATCCGAGCACATGCAGATGTTTAGCTCCGGCCTCATCGACACCCGCCCGCTCGTCTACTACCTCAGCCTCACGGTGGTCTTCCTGACCCTCACCCACCAGGTGCTCGAGTACCGGCGCTGGAGAGTCTAGCCCCCCCTTTCCCTATCCCCCTTCATCTTCCCTGCTTCCCCAGTGGCACCCTACGACGACCATAGCTCCGCCGAGCGCCCGATCCGCCGCTTCCGCATCGCCGCGAACCTGCTGGTGCAAGGCATCCTCCTGCTCGCGCTCTTCGGCATCGCCAACTACCTCGGCTTCCGCCACCACCAGCGCTGGGACCTGACGCGGAACCAGGACTACACCATCTCGTCCACCACCTTCAATTTCCTCGACCAGCTGAAGAAGGACGCGGAGATCTCCATCGCGTTCTCCCCCAGCTCCCCGATCTTCCAGGATATCCGCATCCTCGCGGACGAGTTCGAGCGGCACGGCGACGGCCACGTCAGCGTCTCCCTCATCGACCCCGCCCGCGACCCCGACCTCGCGGAGAAACTCAAGAACCGCTACAGCTTCGCGCTCACCGAAGACGTCGTCATCGTCGATGTCGAAGGACGGACGAAATTTCTCACGGAAGCCGACCTCGCCCACTACAACGAGGGCACCCAGGCCGAAAAGCGCCTCCTCGAATTCCGGGGCGAGGAAGCGCTCCTCTCCGCGCTCGTCTCCGTGGTCGAAGAGAAGAAGCGCCAGATCTACATCATCACCGGGAAGGGGCTCCCCCGCCAGACCAAGGATGGCACCGACGCGTCGTTCGTCCTCGCCGACCTCGCCAACAAGCAGAACTTCGCCCTCGACCCGCTCGACCTCGCCGACGTCGCCGCCGTTCCCCCCACCGCCGAAGCCATCATCGTCCTCGGCCCAAAGTTCGATTTCACCGACCGGGAGATCGCGCAGCTGGAGGACTACTGGGACAGCCCCCGGGCGGCCCTCTTGGTCATGCTCGACCCGACCGCGAACACCCCGCTACTCGATTCGTTCCTCGAGCAACGGGGCATCGCTCCCCGCGGCGACCGCGTCCTCCGCGCCGAGAGCACCCCGGCGGGACCGGAGAAGATCTTCCGCGTGCAGAGCAGTTTCGTCCCCTCGGGTTCCGGGATCGTCGAGGATCTGTTGGGG
>CAZKYJ010000535.1:0-346 GCA_964556355.1 uncultured Verrucomicrobiales bacterium
CCACGACCGCCGCTTGCGGACAAGACCCCGCCGCAACGGCTGAAGGTCAGTCCTTCTTCTTATCGTCGCGTGGCGGGCGGGCCTTCCCGCTCAGGCCGGCGGCGTTGAGCGCCTCGCCGATCTTGGCCGCATCGACTTTTTTCCCGGAGACAGTGAACTTGTTTTCGCCCTTTTTGATATCGATGTCTTCGATATTCGCGACTTCCGCCAGCGCTTCCTCCACGGCATCGACACAGTCGCCACAGCAGAGATGGACGCCTGAGACCTCGAGCACGTCGTGCTTGCCACCGCCGGTCTCGGGTGGGTAGACTTTGATCGTCTCGCTGTTGGATTTCCCGAAGAAGCC
>CAZKYJ010000535.1:356-4285 GCA_964556355.1 uncultured Verrucomicrobiales bacterium
CGGAATCACCTTTGACGTGGACCTCGTCACCTTTGACGGAGATCTTGACCTCTTTCTCCTCGCCTTCCCCGAGCTTCTCGATCCGGTTCTTGCAGCCGCTGCAGCACATGTGGAGGCCGGTAAGGATGGCTTCGCCGGGCTCGGTCGCAGCGGGAGGAGCATCTTCGTCTTCCCCAGCCTCGGCCTCGGCCATCTTGGCGGCCTGCTCGGAGGCAAAGGTCTTGTCCTCCTCGCTCAGCATGGAGAGCGGCAGATTCCGCTCTTGGCCGTTCGCCATCTTCACGACGACCTCGTCACCCGATAGTTTGACGAATTCGGCCTCGATGGTCTGATCCGTGCCGGCCTTGGTCCACGTCCGGGCGCTCAGGGAGGGGGGGAGCGCGATGGCGGCGGCGGCGGCGGCGATGAGGAGGGGTTTCGGTGTCTTCATATTGCCGGAAGAATACTGCGTGTCGAAGCGGCGTCAAAGCGAGCCGACGAGCTTCTCGAGCGCCCGTCCGTAGGTTACGTAGGACTCGTATTGGAGCGCGGCCACTTCCTCGGGATCGCGCGTGTCCGGGCCGGTGTCGTGGAAGACGACCGCCATGTGTGGCTCCGATGAGATGTAGCCGGTGTAGCCGCCCGCTTTGAGGTCCGCGAGGATGCGGCGGACGTCGCCGGCCCCTTCACCGGGCAGGGTGTAGGTTTCTTTCTTCGCGCCGTCGTCCCAGGTGGCGTCTTTGATGTGAACGTGCACGATGTGCGGCTTCACCGCCTCGTAGAACGCCCAGGCATCTTGGCGGGGGTAGGGCCGGTCTTTCGATCGGTCCGGGTTGAAGACCGGGTTGGCGGTGTCGAACACCCATTTGAGTCCCGGGACGGCATCGAGCGTCTCGAGGGCGTGGTCAATACTCATCCCGCCGTAGTTCATGCAGTTCTCGTGCACCACCGTGATCCCTCCGTCTTCGAACCGGGATTTGATCTCCCGGAGCCGGCGGAAGCGTTCGTCCTTGAGCTGGTCGCTCCGGGTGTTTTCCTTCCCGTCCTCAAGGATCGCGTAGGACATGATGCGGACGAACTTCGAGCCGACACGCTGCATCCGCGGGATGCAGCGCGCGATCTCGTCGAGGGTGATCTGAAAGTCGTCCTCGATGGAGTGCGCCCAGTTCGCGATGGTCGAGCCGACGGCGCAGACGCCGATACCGGCAGCCTCGAGTTTTCCCGCGGCCAGCTCGAACGCGGCGTCCGGGATGTCGTGGAACGGACCCTTCGCGAAGCCGTCCACCGAAAGGAACCGGGATTCGATCGTGTCCCATCCCAGTTCCTGGTGGGCGCGGATCTGGGTTTCGATAGGCGCACCCGCCTCGTCGGAGATACCGGTGAGTTTCATGAGGGCAATTATTTGAAGCTTTTGGCGAAGTCGGCGGTGGTGGTCTTCTTGTTGGGGTCGAGCTTGCGCTTCTCGAAGGTGCTGGTCTCGCCGCGGTGGAGGAGTTCCGCCTCGTACTTGCCCGCGTCCATCGGCAGGGTGATCGGGGCGCTATCCTGCCACGCCGAGAGCAGCGTCGCGTTGGCGAGTTCGATCGAGCGGACGCCTTCGGGGGCCGGGCTGATCAGTCCGGCGCCATTGAGGATGGCGTCGGTGAAGTTCTGCAGGATCTCCACGTGCTGGCCTCCGCTGCCCGCTTCGACCGGGACGTTCATCGTCCAGACCTCCGGCGTGCCGAATGCCTCGTCCGACTGGTCGGAGAACGTCGAGACCGGCGTGCGGTTCCGCTTGAATGTGAGGGCGCCATTTTCCAAGATGACGAGGCCGTTCTCGGCGGTCACCTCGAGCCGGTTGACCCCGGGGCTCTCGCCTGTCGAGGTGACGAAGAGGGCGTTTTTGCCGTCCTTCCAGCGGAAGTAGGCGGTCACGTCGTCCTCGACTTCGATCTGATGGTAGCGGCCGAAGTTGCAAAACCCGGTGATCTGATCGGGCATCCCGAAGAGCCATTGGAAGAGGTCGAGGTTGTGGGGGCATTGGTTGAGGAGGACGCCGCCGCCCTCGCCCTTCCACGTGGCGCGCCAGCCACCCGACGCGTAGTAGAATTCCGTGCGGAACCAGTCGGTGACCTGCCAGATGATACGGCGGACATCGCCCAGCTCCCCGGAGTCGATGAGGTCCTTCAGCTTCCGGTAGAGAGGGTTGGTGCGCTGGTTGAACATCGCGGCAAAGACCTGGCCGGGGTACTCCTTGGACGACTTCTCGTAGGCATCGATCAGTTTCTGGCAGTCGGCAACGTGGACGGCGAGCGGCTTTTCCACCATGACGTGGAGCCCGGCCTCCAACGCCTGGACGCCGATCGGGGAGTGGGAGAAGTGCGGGGTGCAGATGTGGATCGCGTCGATGGTGCCCGAACCGATCATCTCACCCACATCGGTGAACTGTGCCTCGCCCTCGCGAGCATCCGGAAGTGAACCCGGCATGTCGCAGATGGCGGTGAGTTCGAGTCCCGGCACTTTGCCGGAGACGATGTTGTGCCGGTGTGCGCGGCCCATGTTACCCAGGCCGACGAGGCCGATTCGGACGGAGGATTTGGTGCTCATCACGGCGAGGGTGGGCGGGGAGAACCAAGTTTCAAGTTTCAAGTTTCAAGTTTGATGGCGCCGCCGGCTTGAATCTTGGGGCTTCCCCCTTATCAGAGCAGATGAGCAAAAGCGACGAGAGCGTAATTCTAGTGATTGGGGGCGCGGGCTACATCGGGAGCCACACGGTGAGGATGCTGGCCGGGAGCGGGCAGAAAGTCGTCGTGCTGGACAGCTTGGTTTACGGCCACGTGGAGGCGCTGGAAGTATCCGAGGGCGTCGAGTTCGTCCGCGGGGACATGGCTGACGCCGCGGTGGTCGAGGAGGTCTTCACGCGGTTTTCCATCGAGGCGGTTTTCCACTTTGCGGCCTACTGCTACGTGGGCGAGTCGGTCACCGAGCCGATCAAATACTACGAGAACAACGTGGCCGCGCCCCTCGTGGTGCTCGACGCCATGCGCCGCCACGGGGTGAAGAAGTTTATCCTGTCTTCGACCTGCGCGACCTACGGTGACCCCGAGTATGTCCCGATCGACGAAGAGCACCGGCAGCATCCCGTCAACCCCTACGGCTGGAGCAAATACATGCTGGAGCGGATCTTGAAGGACTGTGGCGTGGCTTGGGGGCTCCGCTGCGTCTTCCTCCGCTACTTCAACGCCAGCGGGTGCTCGCTCGACGGGAAAATCGGGGAAGACCACGACCCCGAGACCCACCTCATCCCGCTGGTGCTCATGGCGGTCAAAGGCGAACGCGACGCCATCACCGTCTTCGGCACCGACTTCGATACCCCCGACGGGACGTGTATCCGGGATTACATCCACGTCGAGGACTTGGCGTCCGCTCACGTGAAGGGGCTCGACTACCTGCGGGACGGCGGCGAGACGACCTGGATCAACCTCGGCACGGGCAAAGGTGCTTCGGTGAAGGAGATCATCCAGCTGGCCGAGGAGGTCACCGGACGCCCCGTTCCCACCGTCCTTGGCGACCGCCGGGCGGGCGACCCGTCCGAGCTGGTCGGGAACCCGGCCAAAGCGAAAGCCGTCCTCGGCTGGGAGGCGCAGCACAAAGATCCGCGCGTCATGATCGAGAGTGCGTGGGCGTGGATGAACGGCGATCGGCAGGGGCGCTATTGATTTGCCCCGCTTGCTCCCTGAGACTCGGTGATGTTCGGCCAGCTACAGGACAATTTAGAGGCGACCTTCAAGAAGCTCCGCGGTCTCGGGAAGATTACCGAGAGCAACGTCACCGACGCCATGCGCGAGGTGCGGATGGCGCTGCTGGAGGCGGACGTCGATTTCGGCGTCGCCAAAGAGTTCATCAAGAACGTGCGCGAGAAAGCGCTGGGGGCGGAGGTGCTCAAGAGCGTGACCCCCGGCCAGCAG
>CAZKYJ010000536.1:0-903 GCA_964556355.1 uncultured Verrucomicrobiales bacterium
GCTCACCATCCACCACCTCGTCGATGACGGGGTGCGCTACTACCTCAACGGGCAGGTGCTGGGGAGCATCCGCCTCCCGGACGGACCGATCGACTCGAACACCCCTGGCGATCCGCTCCTGGTCGAGAACGTCATCGACGACGGTGTCATCGCGCTCGATGTCTCATCGTCGCTCGAGGTTGGCACCAACGTCTTCGCCGCCGAAGTCCACAACCAGAGTTCCGGCAGCTCGGATCTCGTTTTCGGCGCCCGTCTGAACATCGCCGCCAACCCGCCGAGCAACGGGGTCATCGATCTCGACGAGGCGCCGCACCCCTGGCTCTACCGGGCGCTGCCCGGCGGCGACTGGGCACTGCAGACCGAGGTGAAGCTGGAGCGCACGCAGTTCGGCCAGTTCTTTGCCGGCCTCCTCGTCCAGGCCGACCAGGGGGGCAACGCCTTCCGCTACGGGGTCGGGTTCCGTGATGGCAACAGCATCGCCGCCCTCCGCGTCAACCCCTCCGGCACTTCCGAGGTTCTCAGTTCCGTTCCTGCCGTCGCCATGGACACCGCCGTCGTCCGCCTCAGGCGCTCGGGCGACCAGCTCGTCTTCGAGTGGCGGAGCGGGACGCAGTTCGTCCCCGTCCATCAGCTATCGCTCCCGGCGGGCACGACCTTCAGCCGCGGCGGCATCTTCGCCTCAACCGAGACCCTGCAGACCCTCGAAGCCAGCTTCGACTACGCCATCCTCGTCGCGCCCACCACCGTCTCCGACTTCGCCACGTGGATGGCCGCCAACGGGTTTACCGATCCCGCCGCCCCTTACGCCGGTACCGATTTGTCCAATCTCTTGGCCTACGCGCTGGGGCGTGACCGATCGGCCGACGTGGCTCCCACGGTCGGCACCGATTCCGGCTTCGCCAC
>CAZKYJ010000536.1:913-4271 GCA_964556355.1 uncultured Verrucomicrobiales bacterium
CACCCACCGCCAGCGCCTCCTCGGCGGGGACGTGAGCTTCGCGGTGGAATCTTCGATCGACCTGGAAAACTGGATGCCCGCCACCGACCTTCAGGGAGTCGGCGTGCCGGTCGCCAACCCCGACGGTACCTTCACCATGAATTTCGTCAGCGACCTGCCGACCGCGGGGCGGCCGACCGTGCACTACCGGCTCCGTGTCACCGCCCCGTAGTCGTGGGGTGCCCCGTCGCGGGGGCTTGCGTTGTGCTCTCCAGAGCGGTTGGGTAGCCGGGTGAAGGCGTTGCTCATCGTGGCCATGATGGTGGTTCCGCCGTTCGTGCAGCCGACGGATCAGGATCGCGTGGCGGCGCTCGGCAATGTCTCGTCGTTATCGCGCGAGTGGCAGGAGGCGCTGACCGCCTACCCCGAGGATTTCGCCCCGGTAGCGGATCCGGCGGACGGCGATTGGCTCGACCGGCGGCAGGAACTCGGGCAGACGTTTCTCAGCTACCTCCGATCGCCCCGCAATCTCCCGACGGCGGCGCGGCGCACGCTCTACCTCCTGCCCCTCTCCGGCGATCTCGAACTGGACGATGCCGCCGTCGTGCTCTCGCGCTTCCTTCGCCTGAGGGTCAAGGTCATGGCGCCAGTGGATCTGGCATCACTGCACGTCCCCGGCCGGCGGGGATGGAAGGGGCAGACCCAGCTCCAGGTCGAGCGGCTGGCCGACGCCCTGGGCTCCCGCGTCCCCGGCGACGCGCTCGGCCTGGTCGCGGTGACGGACGTCGATCTCTTCCGGCATGCGGACAAGGCCTACACTTACGGCTACTCTCGGCCGTTGGAACGGGTCGCGGTCGTGGGGACCGCGCGCTTCGCCAGCGACGACCCGCAAGTCGAGCAGCGCCGGTTCTTGGCCACGCTCATCCATGAGGCCGGGCACCAGTTGGGGCTGCTCCACTGCATCTACTACGCCTGCCTGATGAACGGCTCGAACGGGGTGGATGAGTCCGACGCACGCCCCCTGCACTTGTGCCCCGTGTGCTTGCGGAAGCTGGGCTCCGGCGTGCGATTCTCCCCGCTCAAGCGCTACCGCCAGCTGGAGTCGAGCTTCCGGGCACGCGGGTTGCACGCGGAGGCGGACTGGTTCGCCGTGCGGGTCGCGAGGATGGAGGCGGGGCGGTAGGGCGGATCCGTCTTGACGGCGCCGAGAAATGACCATACCACGGGCTTGCCATGCACCAGCGCGTCGCTTGCCCCCACTGCAACCAGCACATCGAGATCGATGGCGCCGATCCGGGTACGGTGGCCAATTGCCCGACCTGCAATGGTGCGTTCACCGTGCCGGATTCCCCGCCGCCCCCGGCTCCGGGTCGCCAGCCCGTGATGCTGGCGCCGGTCCGGCACCCCCACGCGCCGGCAGGGTTCGCTCACCCACCGCAGAGCTATGCGCACCCGCCCCATACCTATGGGGGCCAGCACGGGAGCTACGCCCCGGTGCCCAAACCGCCGTTCGCTTACGCTCCTCACCAGCTTCTACGGACGGATCGGACGGGGAACCTACTGGATGGTGAGCTTCCTCTCGTTCGCCGTGATTGGCGCGGCCGCATTCGCGCCGACCGTCCTCTTCAGTGGGGCATCTGCCGGCGCTGCCCCGGCCGACGAGATCCCGGCCTCCGCCAATGTGCCAAGCCGGTACCTGGCCGTTTTCTTTGGGGTATTCCTCATCAATGTGTGGATCGGGCTGGCCACCCAGGTAAAGCGCTGGCACGACCGGGACAAGGCGAGCGGCTGGGTCGGCATCAACCTGATCCCGATCGTCGGGCGGATCTGGGCTTTCGTCGAGCTGTTCTGCTTGCCGGGCACCCCCGGTCCGAGCCGGTTTGGCCCTCCCCCGGCGTAGCCCCGTGAGCATCATCACCCGATTCGCCCCGAGCCCGACCGGTTTCCTCCATCTGGGGCACGCGTTTTCTGCCCTGCTCGCTTGGCGGGTGGCGGAGGCTGCGGAGGGGCGGTTCCTTCTACGGATCGAGGACATCGACGCCACGCGTTGCCGCAACGAATTCGCGGACGCGATTTTCGAGGACCTGGCCTGGCTCGGCCTGCGATGGCCGGAACCGGTGCGGCGGCAAAGCGCGCACCTCGACGACTACCGCGATTCCCTCGGGCAACTGGAGGCGCTCGCCGTCATCTACCCGTGTTTCTGTACGCGCAAGGACATCGCGGCGGCGGAGTCAGCGCCCCACGGGCCGGACGGACCCGTCTATCCGGGAACCTGCCGGAACCTCCCCCGCGAGGAACGGGACGCGCGCATCGAAGCCGGCGAGCCCTACGCGCTGCGGCTCGACGTGGGCAAGGCCTGGAACCTCGTGGGCGGCGACCTCGCCTGGAGCGACCGCGTCCACGGCACCGTGCGCGCCACCCCCGGCGAGCTGGGCGACGTGGTGCTGGCCCGCAAGGACATCGGCACCAGCTACCACCTGGCGGTAACGGTGGACGACGCGATCCAAGGCGTGAACCTCGTCGTACGCAGCGACGACCTCTTCGAGGCGACCCACATCCATCGGCTCCTGCAAGAACTGCTCGGCCTCCCCGTCCCCCAGTATTTTCATCACGAAATCATCACCGATCCCGACGGCAACCGGCTGGCCAAAAGGGATCGATCGATCACCCTGAGGGCGCTGCGGGAGAGCGGCCGGACGGTCGAGAGCCTGCGGGCGGAGCTGGGGGTGTGAGTTGCCCGGTTCCGAGCGGATCGTTCGCCATCGTGAGTCGCAATAATATTGACCTCGCCGCTGGAGATACGATAGACTCGGGAAATGTCGTCGCTTGCGAGTTCAGACCGCCCGTCGCGCCCGGTGGAGGCACTCGACGACACCGGGTGGGACAACTTACTCGAATACATCGCGGAAGGGGACGTTATCCCGGTAGTCGGACGGGAGCTATGCGTCATCGATGATGCCAGTAGTGGTGGCAAGATCGGCGTGGTCGACTGGGCCGGGAGGGAGGCTGGACGGGCACTTGGCTACGGCGATCTCGCCGGAATGGAAGCGCTGATCGATCGGCACGTCGGCATTGAAAAAAAGCCTATCGATGCACTCTACCCGCAGGTCAAAAAAGCGGTTGAGAACTGCCCTGCGGATCCGCCTCCCGCGCTGGTGAAGTTGGCGGAGATCACCGATTTCAAGCTCTACGTGACCACCTGTTTCGACGGGCTACTGGGGCGGGCGCTGGCCAACGCGCGCGGGATCGGAGCGGACGGGATTGAGACACTGGCCTTCACCCTGAAAAAGCCGGAGGATCTTGGCGGTGCGCTGGAGCGCCTGGTGCGTCCGACTGTCTACCACCTCTTCGGAAGGCTGGCCGCCGCACGATGGAAGTT
>CAZKYJ010000537.1:0-4259 GCA_964556355.1 uncultured Verrucomicrobiales bacterium
GAGACCTCGTTGGGGTGTTGCAGATTCGGGCCGTCCTTGGAGAACGTCGACGGCTTTTTGCGGGGCGGATCGAGGGTGTCTGGCATGGCGAGGGCAGCGGGCGAGCCCTCCTAGTATGCGGGTGTCGCCGGAGGCTTCAAAGTGAATCGCGGCAGGGCATTCATTTTGCGGATAACCCCCGACGACCCGGTGTGAATATCTCGCGAATAACCTAGGGGGGCGCTGGGAACAATTTCAGGAGACCCTTTGCCCAGAGACCCGGGAGGCAACGAACTCGCCACAATGTGACGGATTCGTCATGCTATTTGCCCGCTTCGGCAACTTTTGTCATGCAAATTGCACGACCGTCATTTCGAATCCTGCGAATTGCAACGACTCCAACTATCAGCCGTCTCTGCCGACGATGGGCGGAATGCGGTGAATAACCTGCGAGGAACCCGCTTGGCACGGGACAAAAAACTGTCGGGGCATCGACGGTCGCACGCGCGATGTGCCGGGGCGTCGATTGCCAAGGGACGGGACGAAGAACCTAGTCCTCCGCTTTTTCCTCGTCGGATTTCTCCGCGTCGACGGTGAGGCGGAGTTCGACTTGGATGTCGGCGTGCAGCTTGACGGGGATATCGAAGCGGCCGGTCGATTTGATCGGCTTGTCGAGGTCGAGCTGGTGGCGGTCGAGATCGAGGCCGGTTTTCTCTTTGACGGCGTCGGCGATCGTCTTCGTGGTGATCGAGCCAAAGGCTTTGCCTCCCTGGCCGGTGGCGAGTTCGAGGGTGAGCTTGAGCTTCTTGATCTTATTGGCGGCTTTCTCGGCCTCGTTTAGCTCTTTTGCTTCGCGCTGGGCGCGGATGGCTTTGAGGGAATCGAGCTCGCGGATGTTCTTCGAGTTGGCCTCGAGCGCGCGCCCTTGGGGAACGAGAAAATTGCGGGCGAACCCGGTTTTGACGGAGACCACGTCAGCCTCGGCGCCGAGGTTCTCGATCTTTTCTTTGAGGATTACTTCAACGGTGGCCATCGGAATAAAAAGCGTTTGGAATTGGGAAAATCGGGTGTGCGTCGTGCCCCTCGGAATTTTGGGGGCGGGACTGATAGACGGGATGCCGCGGGCTGTCAAGCGGGCGCTTGAATCTGCCGGAAAGCGGGTTCAGGGGTGAGCACCATGGCCGAGACCCCATCCACGATGGCGCTGCCGCTGGGCGCGCCCGCACCGGCATTCGCGCTCCCCGACCCGCGCACCGGCCGCACGACCACCTGGGCCTCGGTGCGGGGAGAGTCGGCGACGGTGGTGGCGTTTGTCTGCAACCACTGCCCGTTCGTCATCCATGTGGCGCCCGAGTTCGGGCGCCTGGCGGGTCAATACCGCGACCGGGGTGTCGGGTTCGTGGCCATCAGCTCGAACGATGTCGAAAAGTACCCGCAGGATGCGCCCGAGGCGATGGCGACCTTCGCCGCCGAAAGCGGATGGGATTTTCCCTACCTCTATGACGTCACCCAAGGGGTGGCGAAAGCGTATGCCGCCGCGTGCACCCCGGATTTCTACGTTTTCGACCGGGGTGGGTTCCTCGCCTACCTCGGGCAGCTGGACGGTGCCCGCCCGAAGAATGGCAAGCCGGTGACCGGTTCCGACCTGCGGGCGGCGCTCGACGCGGTGCTGGCGGGAGAGGCCGCGCCGCAGCCCCAGATCCCGAGCACGGGATGCAATATCAAATGGAAGCCCGGTATGGAGCCGCCGTATTATGGACAATAGTGTCACCCGGCGCGAGATCGCATTTGGCGCGCGGGGAGATCTGCCTAGAATTGCCTTCTGTTATTGGAAGAATCCGCCCGCCCCATCCGTTGATGGTTGACCCGTAGCGGATTCAGTTTCGTATCCCCACTACCCTCTATGTTCACCAAGCCCACCCACCTCGTGCTCGCGGCCATCATGGCCACGGGCGTCGGCGCGACCTTCAAGCAATCGGCACTGGCCGAGCCGCCCAACCTCTACGATTGGCGCGGCCTCTCACAGAACGGCACCTTCGGCGAGCACTACGCCGATTTCGCGTTCGATCCCGAGCCCGCGTGGATTTACGAGGCCAAGGGCAGGGGATGCCCCATCGTGGTAGACGGTCGCCTTTTCAGTTTCGGCTATAAAGGGGAGGGCGGCGACCTCGTCGAGCTGCTCACCGCGCACGATGCGGCCACGGGCGACGTCCTCTGGCAGCGGGAGTTCCGCGATTTCATCTCGGACACCGTGTACAACCGCTACGCGATCGGGTCCCCGACCATCGATCCGGAGACGAAGAACGTCTACCTGATGACGGCGAATGGCACGTTCCGCGCCTACACCTTCGAGGGCGAGCCGCTCTGGGAGATCTCCCTGATGGAGCGTTTCGGCCGCCTGACCTTTCCGAACGGGCGGGTCGGAGCCCCCACCATCGAGGGCGATCTCGTCATCGTCCGCGGGATCGTCGCCTACTGGGGGGCCAACGGCCCGGCCCGGGATCGATTCCTCGCCTTCGACAAGAAGACGGGCGATAACGTCTGGATCTCCACGCCCGGCGTGCAGCCGCAGGACAGCTCGTTTTCCCAGCCCATCGTGGAGACCCGGGACGGCGTTCGCGTTTTCTACTCGGGAACCGGCTGCGGGAACCTCGTCGCGGTCAATGCCCGCAACGGGAATCCGCTCTGGCGTTTCCAAATGGGCAACGGCGGGGTGAACAGCGCCCCCCTCATCTACGGGGACACCATCATCTCCATCCACGGCGTGCAGAACGTCGATTCGTCGGAAGAGGGGCGGATGATCGCCATCAAGATCCCGGAGCTTGTCCCCGGCGGTGAGGAACTGGTCCTCGAGGCGAGTGCGGAGAAGTGGCGCAACCGTCTCAGCATGTTCACCAGCTCGCCCGTGCTCGTCGGCGACCGTGTCTACCAGCTCACGACCGTCGGCACGCTGGCCTGCGTGAACGCCGACACCGGTGAGGTCATCTGGGACGAGAAGTTCGGCGCCGACAATATCCACTCGTCGCCCATCTACAACGACGGCCTGCTCTACGTGCCGATGAACTCCGGCACCCTCTACATCGTCAAGCCGAGCGACGAGAAGCCCGAGATCCTCCACGAGGTGAAGCTGGAGGGCAACTGCCTCGGCCAGCCGCTCCTCTGGAACGCGCACCTCTACGTCCATACCACCGAAAAACTCTACTGCTTCAAGATCAAGAACAGCGGCATCACCTTCGATCCCGCACCCGAGACCGTTATCCCCGAGGCGGGCGAGGTCGCGGAACTGCAGATCGTGCCCAACGACGTCCTCCTCAAACAAGGGGAATCTCAGGAGTTCAGCATCCGCAAGGTGGACGCCAATGGCATGGTCGTCGGCCAGGGCGATCCCGCCGACGCGGAGTGGGTCGCGTTCGTGCCGCCGACGGCCAAAGTGAAGGCGACGATGGACGCCAGCTTCAACGAGGGCGGCCAGCTCGTGGTTGCCAGCGACGCCAGCATGTCCGCCGGCGCCTTCAAGGCGACGCTCGACGGTCTGTCGGGACTCGTCCGCGGACGCACGCTCCCCGCCTTGCCCTACATCGAGAACTTCGATGACTTCGAGCTCGATGAGACGGGCAGTGACGGCCAGCCATTTGCCTACCCGCCGCTCCCGTGGATCGGCGCCCGCTTCAAGTTCGATATCGCCGAACTCGACGGCAACAAGGTCTTCGCGAAGAACCTCGACCGCGTCCTCTTCCAGCGCGGCGTCGGCTTCATCGGCGATCCCGAGCTCTCCAGCTACACGCTGCAGTCCGACCTGATGGTCGAGGGCGACCGCCGCAAAAAGATGGATGCGGGCCTGGTCAACCAGCGTTACGCCATCGTTCTCAAGGGAAACTACAACCAGTTGGAGATCAGCTCGAACTTCGAGCGCCTCACCGCGTCGGTGCCGTTCCCCATCAAAGCGGGATCTTGGTACACGCTCAAGACCCGCGTGGACACCAACGCCGACGGGAGCGGCGTCGTCCGGGCGAAGGCATGGCTCCGCGATTCCGAGGAGCCGGAAGCGTGGACGTTCGAACTCGAGGTCCCCGTCGTTCACACCAAGGGCGCTCCCGGCCTGTTCGGGTTCGCTTTGCAGAACCAGAAGAAAACCTACCACGACAACATCAAGATCACCCCGAACACCGACTAGGGCCGGTCCCTCCAGCCGACAGACTCCAACTCTCAATCTCGCTATGAAAAAACAGATCATTGCCCCCGCCCTCCTCGCGGCGCTCGCTGCGCCCTCGCTCGCCAAC
>CAZKYJ010000538.1:0-423 GCA_964556355.1 uncultured Verrucomicrobiales bacterium
GACATGCGGATGGTTCATGGGGGCGAGCGCCTGTCGTTCCTGCTCGAACCGCGCGATCACCTCGCGTGTGTCCATCCCGAGCTTGATGATTTTCAGCGCCACTTCCCGTCGTACCGGACGCTCTTGGATCGCGTGCCAGACGGTGCCAAACCCCCCAGAACCGAGAGGTTCCGTGAGCCGGTAGTTCCCGATTAGGTCGCCCCTTCCCTCGCCGGCCGCCTCGAGGAGATCCCCATCGAGCCCCTCCGGGAACGGTTGCGCGAGGGATTTCGCCATGAACCCGATCTCCTCGTGAACGGCCAGCATCCTCCCCACCCTCTCGCGCAACCCGATCTCGCCCCCGCACGAAACATCCAGAAACGAGGCGCGCTCGTCGTGCGGCAATTCCACAGCGATCCGAAATAGACTCTCTTCATCCCATCG
>CAZKYJ010000538.1:433-2692 GCA_964556355.1 uncultured Verrucomicrobiales bacterium
CAGTAGAATAATTACGATACGCCCAAAAAAAGACCAGTCGTTGCACCCCTGGGGGCGGGGTGTCGTAGGGTTCCGAGCCCTCGGAGAGGTGGAGCGAGACGCCGAAGGGGAAGCGGCCGTCGGGGGCGTCGCGCGCGGAGCGTTCCCCGCCGCAACGCTCACCCATCGCGACGATATCGAACCGTGTCAGCCCGCCCGCCCGGCCCGCGACGAAGCCAAGCAATTCGGCCTCGTAGCCACAGCCCCCCCGGCGTGCGGGCATAGCAAAAACGAATAGCTGCGCGCTTCGACTCCGATTTATCGGGTGAAGATCAGCCTACGCCCAAGATCGGGGGAGGAGGCCGCGACGCAGCCGAGGCAAAAGGCGAGGCTCAAGCGGATCGTCGCCGACCGGGTGCTCGGCGTGGAGATCCTGCGGGAGGCACTGGAAAAGGCTCTATGCCCGGGGCACAAGCGGCACGTGCCGGAGAGGCCCGCCTTCGAACGCAGGTGCTCGCGTCGGCCTATCTCCGCCCCCTGCTCGACTTCGCTCCGCCCTATGAGCGATACCCTAACCCTCTAAACACAAACGCCTTAGCCCCTCACTACCAGTGAGCCAGCTTGGGTGGCTCGACCACGCCGATAGTGCCGCTTGGTTTTGGAAGAATTTGAAGTATTTATCATTTTTAGCTCTTGACAATGATAATAATTCTCATTTTAGTAAATCTAGAATGCACAGTGGGATCAATGGCTCAGGGAGAGCGGGGCATCGAATTCAATCCCGGGAGGCGGGGTTGCGCGGAATCATTCTACAAGACTGGCGCTCTCCTGCCCTGCCCGGTCACTGCGGTGACGTCCGCAAAATCTCTTGGTTGGGACGCTCTGTCTTAACGTTGAAAAAAACCATGGCGACCAATCGGACCAATCGAATGTTGGTTGTGCTGGGATGCCTGATGATTTCCGGATTGCTCGTCTCGGGCGCTTTTGGTGAGCAGTCGGGACTGGACAGCGCGCCTCCGGTGGGGCCGTTCCTGAACGACGTCTTTCCTTCGCAAGCTCCACAGGAGGAGGGGAGCTGGGAATTGGTTGAGGCGTTCCCAAACCTCACCGTGTTCAATCCGCTGCAAATGCTGCCGGTGCCGGGATCGAACCGGCTCATGGTCGCCGAAAAGGCCGGCCGGTTGGTGGTCTTCGAGAACGACGAAAGCGTCTCGCAACGGACGGTTTTGCTGGACATTCGCGGGCAGGTGGAGGGTAGCGGCGATAGCGGCCTGCTCGGCTTCGCCTTCCATCCGGAGTTCGGCCAGTCAAGTTCCCCAAGCGCCGAGTATCTCTTTATCTATTATCGATACACCCCAGATACGTCGGAACATGATAAGGCCTACTGCCGCTTGTCTCGGCTGAGCTGGAATCCGGCCAGCGACAGCATCGACCCTTCCAGTGAGTTCGTCATGATCAACCAATATGACCGCCAAAGTTGGCATAACGGCGGCGGGATTCTCTTCGGTGGCGACGGTTTTCTCTACTTGAGTATCGGTGATGAAGGCGGCCCCAACGATTCCTACGACTCCGGTCAGAAGATCGATGGTGGGCTGCTTTCTGGCGTCTTTCGAATCGACGTGGATCAGAAGGGAGGCGACATCAGCCACCCAATCCGTCGACAGCCCCGGAATCCCGACACGCCCCCTCTCGGCTGGCCCGATTCCTACTCGATGGGCTACTACATTCCCAGCGACAATCCGTGGCTCGACCCGAACGGCTCGGTGCTGGAAGAGTTTTGGGCACTGGGAACGCGAAGTCCGCACCGGATGACGCTCGACCGCCTGACCGGCGAAATCTATCTCGGGGATGTCGGCCAGAATAGCCGGGAGGAGATCAGCCTGGTTGTCAGGGGCGCCAACCTCCAATGGCCCTATCGGGAAGGCAGCGTCAGCGGCCCCAAATCGAAGCCATCGCCGCTGACGGGTTTTGACCAGCCTCCACTCTACGACTACCCTCGGGAGGACGGTAGTTGTGTCATCGGAGGCTACGTCTACCGCGGCCGGAAGTACGGCTCCAGCCTCGCGGGAAAATACATCTTCGGCGATCTCACTTCTGGCAACATTTGGGCCATGACGCGGAGCGGCAGCGGTGCCTCTATCGAATCTCTCGTCACCCTTCAGTCCAGCCATTCCAGATCAGGTTTGGTCGGTTTCGGTATCGATGCGGACGAGGAACTCTATGCGCTGAGTCTCTATGGGGCCGATCAGGACGACGGAGGCATTTACAAGCTCGAGCAAT
>CAZKYJ010000538.1:2702-4251 GCA_964556355.1 uncultured Verrucomicrobiales bacterium
CACCGGTTCGGCGGAACCGCCGCTGACGTTGAGCGGAACCGGAGTGTTCAGCGATCTTGCGACTCTCACGCCGTCGCCGGGACTGATTCCCTACGGGGTCAACACGGCACTGTGGTCGGATGGGGCGGAAAAACAGCGCTGGGTGGCCATCCCCAACGACGGGGATCCGAACGAGACGAGGGAACAGATCGCCTATTCGGAGACGGGCAACTGGGCGTTTCCGGAGGGAACGGTACTGGTCAAGCAGTTCACGCTGTGGGGACGTCATCTGGAGACGCGCTTCCTGGTGCATGGAACGGGTGGGAATTGGTACGGGGTGACCTATCGGTGGCGGGACGACCAGAGCGATGCAGACCTGCTGTTCACACGGGAGGAGCAGATCTTGGACATCGGGGGGGAGAACTATCGCTGGACGTTCCCTTCACGGGCGGATTGCTTCCAGTGCCACACGGCGAGCTCAGGGCGCGTGCTGGGCGTGCGGACGCGCCAGTTGAACGGGGATCAGTTCTACGCCTCGACGGGGCGGAGCGCGAACCAGCTGTTGACACTGAACCGCCTGGGCTTCCTGACGCCCCCGCTTGACGAAACCGCTGTTCCCGGACTCCTGACGTCGGCGGCGATCGACGACGAGGGAGCGAGCGTGGAAGCACGGTCGCGCTCCTATCTGGATACCAACTGCTCGCACTGCCACAACCCGGCGGAGGGAATCCGGAACTTCGACTTCCGCTTATCGACACCACTGCAGCTTGCGGGACTGATCAATGCTCCGGTGCAGAACGACTTTGGCATCGACGGCGCACGGGTGCTCGTGCCGGAAGATGCGGCACGCTCGATGCTCTGGGTGCGGCAGAACACGACCGATGAAAGCCTTAAGATGCCACCCATCGGAAGGCATCGGATCGACGCGGAAGCCGTCCAAGTGATTTACGACTGGATCCAGAGTCTCGCACCGGGGGATGGTCCGGCGATCGGAAACCTTGTCGCTCATCTGCCCTTCGATGAAGGCCAAGGCGGCCTTGCCGCCGATACCTCAGGGAACGAAAACCACGCCGGGCTGTTGAGCGGTACTTCGTGGGTGGCCGGCCAACTCGGAACGGGCGTCGAGACCGATGGGCAGGACGGTCTGGTGAGGATAGACCACTCCCCGTCCATTCATCTTGGCGGCGACGACAGCGACTTCACGGTGGCGGTGTGGGTCAACCTCCAGCAGGGATTTACCGGTTCCTGGCGCGGGCTGGCCGGCAAGGGCGAGAGCTGGGATCAGCGTGGCTTCGCTTTCTTCCTGCGTCCCGACAGCGACCGGATCAATTTTTCCGTTTCCACGACCGCCGGGCGGGAGAGCGGCAATTCCTCCGCGAGCCTTCCGGTCGGCCAGTGGACCCATGTGGCGCTGGTACGCGAGGGCCCCCTGCTGAGCCTGTATATCGGAGGTCAGTTTGACAGTAGTTTTGCCCTGACAGCACCACTGCCCGGCACGGAGGAGGACCTCTTCCTCGGCCGGGCTCCGGGGGGGGCCGCGCCTGTCCCCGCACAGTTCGACAGTCTGCAG
>CAZKYJ010000539.1:0-4250 GCA_964556355.1 uncultured Verrucomicrobiales bacterium
GGCTCGAGGTGGCCAAGGGGGAGCTCAAAGCGGTCAAGGAGGATGCGAAGCGGCTGAAGGATGGCAAAGTCTTGGAGCGCACCGATTGGCTGGGCATCGTCGTCGATGACGCCGCTGCCGAAAAGGTGGGCTTCTGGAAAGATTCGACCCACCAGCCCGACTACGTGGGCGCCGGCTACATCCACGACGACAAGCTGGAAAAGGGAGCGAAGGCCGTGATCTATCGCCCGTCGATCCCGGAGGCGGGGAGGTATGTCGTCAGGGTCTCGTACAACGCGGCATCTTCCCGGGCGGACAACGTGCCGGTAGTCGTCCGCCATGCGGATGGCGAGTCGCGGGTGGCACTGGACCAATCGAAGCCGCCGTCACTCCAGGGGCTTTTCGAGCCGGTGGGGGAGTACCGCTTCGAGGGGGGTGACGGGGCGTCCGTCGCGCTGGAAACGGGTGAGACCGGCGACCGGTACGTGATTGCGGACGCCGTGCAATTCCTTCCTGTCGGACTTTTGGACGACGAGGCACAGCAGATCGCCGCGCTCCGGGAGACGAACATGCAGGAGCGCCTCGACGAGGCGACCGCCCGGACGAAGGAACTGGAAGGCGAGATGGACACGCTCTCGAAGGTCGTGGCCACCGCGCCGGCGGCCATGGCACCGCGCGATCGCGATGAGGTGGCCGACTGCGCGATCCGCGTGCGCGGCGAGCCCCACGATCTCGGCGAGGTCGTCGAGCGCGGGTTTTTGACCATCCTCCCCGGCGGCGGCCCCGCCCCCATCCCGGACGGGCAGAGCGGGCGCTTGCAACTGGGCGACTGGCTGGTGGCCGACGAGAACGCCCTGGCTTGGCGGGTGGCGGCGAACCGCGTGTGGTCCCACCTCTTCGGCCACGGGATCGTCCGCTCGGTTGACAACTTCGGGGTGCTCGGCGAGCGCCCCTCGCACCCCCGGCTTCTCGACGATCTGGCCGTACGGCTGCGGGACTCCGGTGGATCGATCAAGGCACTGGTGCGGGAGATCGTCTTGAGCGATACCTACCGGATGTCGAGCCAGTTTGACGCCGCCGCTTTCGAGCGCGATCCCGACAACCGGCTGCTCTGGCGGCAGAACCGGAAACGGATGACCGCGGAGGCCATCCGGGACACGCTGCTCGCCGTGTCCGGGGAGCTCGACCTGGAGCGGCCGGAGGGGAGCCCGGTGGAGTCATTCGGCGAGGCGGCCATCGGCAGCAACGGCGACCGCTCGAGCAAGCTCGACCTGGGGACGCTGCGCTGCCGGAGCGTCTACCTGCCGTCGGTGCGCAATGACATCATGCCGATGCTTGCGGTATTCGACCACGCGGAGACCGAGATGGTGGTCGGCAGGCGCGCGGTGACGAATGTTCCCGCGCAGGCGTTGTTTTTCATCAACAGCGAGTTCGTCCGTGAGCGGGCCGCGGAGGTGGCGGATCAGGGGGGCGATGTGGAGGCGATCTACCGCCGGGTGCTCGACCGCGCCCCGCGCGTGGAGGAGAGGGAGGCGGCGGGGGCGCTTGTCCAAAGTGAAGGGGCGGAGGGCCTGGCGCGCGCCCTTTTCGCCACGACCGAGTTTCGGATGATAGACTAACAGTATGACGAACGCATCATTTCCCATGGATCGGAGGAACTTCCTGCGCTCGGCAGGCTGCGGGTTCGGCTACCTCGCCTTCGCGGGCCTCGCCGGATCGCTGGCGGCGGGCCGGCCGATCGTCCACCACGCGCCGACGGCCAAACGCGTGATCTTCCTGTTCATGTACGGCGGGGTGTCGCACGTCGACTCGTTCGATCCGAAGCCGATCCTCCGCGAGATGGACGGCAAGAAGCTGCCCATCGATCCGGCGGCGAACCTCTCGAACGGTACGGGCGATCTGCGCATCATGGGATCGCCCTGGTCGTTCGCGCGGCACGGCGAGTGCGGGCTCGAGGTGAGCGAACTTTTCCCCCATATCGCGAAGCACGCGGACGACCTTTGCGTGATCCGCTCGATGCACAGCCGGGGGCAATCCCACGGCCAGGCGGTGGCGATGCTGCACACGGGCAGCGATAGTTTGATCCGGCCTTCCGTCGGCTCGTGGGTGAGCTACGGACTCGGGAGCGAGAATGCGGATCTGCCGGGGTTCGTTTCGATCTCCCCCCCCTCCGGACACGGCGGCGTCCGCAATTACGGGAGCGCCTTTTTGCCCGCCATGCACCAGGCGACGACCATCGGGAAATCGGGATCGCTTCCCAAGCGCGCGGGGATCGCCAACCTCGTGGCGGAAGGCGGGGCGGGGCGGGGCGAACTCGATTTCATCCAAGCGATGAACCGCAACCACCTGGAGAATGCCGGGCAGGACCGGCAGATTGCGGGGGCGATCGAGAGCTACGAGCTGGCTTTCCGCATGCAGCGCGAGGCTCCCGACGTCCTCGATTTTTCGGGCGAGCCCAAGCATGTGCAGGAGATGTACGGGGTGGGGGCGGAGTCGACGGACACCTTTGCCCGGCAGTGCCTGCTGGCGCGCCGGTTCGCCGAAGCGGGCGTCCGCTACATTCAGGTGTCCACACCCTATTCGTGGGACCAGCACGGGGGGCTCAAGAACGGGCACGAGAAGAATGCGGCCAAGACCGACCAGCCGGCAGCCGCCCTGCTCGCCGACCTGAAACAGCGGGGCCTGCTCGAGGACACGCTCGTGGTCTGGGGCAGCGAGTTCGGCCGGACGCCGATCGCGCAGGGCAAGGACGGCAGGGATCACAATCCCCAGGGCTTCTCGATGTGGTTGGCCGGCGGCGGTGTCCGCGGGGGGATGACCTACGGCGGGACCGACGAGTTCGGCTATTACGCCCAGGAGAACCCGGTGCACATGCACGACCTCCACGCGACGGTCCTGCACACGCTCGGGGTGGATCACGAAGAGTTGACCTATCGCTACGCCGGGCGGGATTTCCGCCTCACGGACGTGGCCGGCAATGTGGTGACCGACATTTTGGCCTAGCGGCGGCGACGCTGCTTGAAAGTGGCCAGTTCCCTCTTGAAGCTCCGCCATGGCAGTTGAGTTCAAGGACTACTACGAGGTTTTAGGCGTCAGCCGGGATGCGGATCAGGACACCATCCGCAAGTCCTTCCGCAAGCTGGCGCGCAAGTACCATCCAGACACCGCGGAGGACAAGGCGTCGGCGGAGGAGAAGTTCAAAGAGATCAACGAGGCCTACGAGGTGCTCGGCGATGCGGCGAAACGGAAGAAGTACGACGCATTGGGGCCGAACTGGCAGCACGGGGCGGAGTTCCGGCCTCCCCCGGGCGGCGGCTACGGCGGGTTCTCGGGCGGGATGGAGGGGACGGAATTCAGTTTCAACGGGACAGGGTTCAGCGATTTTTTCGAGACATTTTTCGGGGGGCGCCGCGCGCGGGGAGGAGGCGACCCGTTCGGCGGCTCCTACGGTGGGGCTTCCCGCACGCGGAAAGGCCGGGATATCGAGACGGACATCCTCGTGACTCTCGACGAAGTGATGGGCGGGTCCGTCCGCACGCTGAGTCTTCAGCAGGCCGACGGGACGTCCAAGACGGCGAGGGTGAAGGTTCCGGTCGGGGTCGAGGAGGGCCAGATGATCCGGTGTGCGGGCTTGGGTGGTCCCGGTGCGGGTGGCGGTGCGAACGGTGACCTGTTCCTGAAAGTCCGACTCGAAAGGCATCCGGATTTCCGCGTGGACGGGTCCGATCTCATCTACGATCTGGAACTGGCGCCGTGGGAGGCGGTGCTCGGCGCGAAGGTTCCGGTGCGCACGCTGCACGGTTCGCTCAGCTTGAAAATTCCCGAAGGGATCGCCACCGGTACCGAGCTCCGGCTGCGGGGCAAAGGGCTCGCCAAAGGGAGCCGGGGAGAATTTGGCGACCTGTATGCGGTGGCCAAGATCGTCGTGCCGGAATCGGTGGGTTCCGCCGAGCGGGAGCTCTGGGAGAAGTTGCGCGATGCCTCGAAGTTCCGGCCGAGGGAGTGAACCCCTGCCGTACGGAAAATCCCGCACCCGTCTGCCCCGAAACCGCCAAAAGGATCCGGCCTTACTTCCCGCGGAGTTCGCGTTCGTACTCAGGGCGCGCCCGCCACGCGTCGAAGAACTCCCGGTAAGCCTCGGATTCCGACCACCGTCGGGGCAATGGATGCCCGGGGGCCACGTGTCCCTCAGGGTAGTCTTTTCCTGCGGCGCTGGCGTCGGCTGACCGGTTCCAGTCCTCGAGCTGTCGGATCAGTTCCGCCGCCCAACC
>CAZKYJ010000540.1:0-4237 GCA_964556355.1 uncultured Verrucomicrobiales bacterium
GCGGATCGCCATCGCCCGGGCGCGCGCCCCGGAACCCAAACTCCTCCTGGCCGACGAGCCGGTCTCCGCCCTCGACGTCTCCATCCAATCGCAGATCCTCAACCTCCTCAAACAGCTCGTCGCCGACCTCGGACTGACGATGATTTTCGTCTCCCACGACTTGTCGGTCGTCCGCTATATCAGCGACCGCATCGCCGTCATGCACTTCGGCAAAATCGTGGAGGTCAACGAGGCAAACTCCCTCATGGACGCGCCCCGGCACGCCTACACCCAGAAGCTTCTCCAGGCGATTCCCAAGATTGACCTCGCGGCCATCCGGCGCAGGCTCAAGACCGCCTGAACCGATCAGAGCCCCCCGAAGGCCCCGTCGAGCGCCTCACAGATGGCGATCACGTCGTGCGCCTGCAGCCGCTCTCCCCCCCCACTCCCGAGAATTGTCTCGACGAAGGTGTTCTCGTTAACCACCACGACGTCGCGGCCGACCTCGCTTTTCGCGTTCGCGATCTTCCATCCCGGGCAGGCCAGCACGGGGGTGATCGCATACTTCTTGCCCGTCGCCGAGTCGAGAAGCACCCGCACCCACTCGGTGACGCGCTCCGCCTGCTTGAGCGGGCTCGCCAGCGCCTCGCGGCCAGCGACCGTCAGCGAGCCGTCCATCTTGTGCCGGATTTTTTCGTAGGGATTCTCGCCCCGGCTGAAACTCCGCACGGTGAGCGCGAAAATCCCGTTTGGTCCCACGAGGACCGCACCCGAAGGCACCACCGACCTGTCTCTGCGCGGCGGTTCGAAGAAGAAGTATCCCCGCCCACCCAAGCCCTCGATCTCGTGCCGCAGCTCGCGGTGCCCGTTCGCCACGGCTTTGAGAGCGCGGAGCCGGGGCCAGAGGAGCCACGCCCGCGCCCCGGCATAGAGAATCATCAGCCCCGCGAACATCGTGAGCATCGCCGGCTGGGGCGGCTGGTTGAAAATCGAGCGAATCCACTCGTAGACCGCCATGCACACGACGAACGATGCCATGAGGACATACTCGGCAATCCTCCCGTAGAGGACTCCCTGCGCATCTTGGATCTCAATCTGGTCTGGTACGATCCACTGCGGGTTCGCCAACGAGTAACGACGGCCCGCCGCCGGATTCGGCATGGATTCTTCGTCCGCTGCAGGGAGCGGGATGGCGGCTGCACTTCTCACGAACTGTAATTTCCATAATTATACAGCATCAATGGGAGAAGGAAAACCGCAGTGCCGAAAAAGCTTCACTTCCGCTGAAGAATGACCGCTGGGTCACGGCTCCCACCCGTTCCAGAAAAAAGGAACGCAGCCCGGCTGGCTTTGGTGAGCGAGAAACCCCCGAAACTCGCTGCGATCAACCAACCGGGCTGCGTCTTCAACCCCATAGACGCTCAGGAGCGCCTCAGGTGCCATCAATTAAAGCAACCACCATGCCAACCCTTCGGATACTCGCACAATTTCTAAAGAAATCGTCGATCAGGGGCGTCGATCAGGGGCGTCGATCAGGGGCGTCGATCAGGGGCGTCGATCATCAAAAAAACAACGCAGCCCGGCTGGCTTGGCGTGAAACCCCCGAAACACGCTGATTAAACCAACCGGGCTGCGTCTTCAACCGTCCTCGCTCAAAAGCGACTCAGGTGAGCTGGATCGGATCCGGTGAGCCACGCTCGGTTCCGGATCTTGGAAATCTGTCAGGGTTCATCACCTCCCTTTGGGAGAGGTAACGCAGCCCGATTGGCTTGGCGTGAAACCCCCGAAACACGCTGAAAAACCAACCGGGCTGCGTCTTCAACCCCGTTCGCCGAAGCGAACGACCCCATTGAACACCAAGTGACGGCCCCCCGCAAGCCATTTTTTGCTTTTTCTGAAAATTTTTTTACAGCACTGGAAAAACTCGGGGAAAAGCGGAACCCCCGAGCGAAAACCCTTGCCGCCGGGGCTGCTTTTTCATTAGATAGCGGAACTATGGCAACCGAAACTGACTGGAACCGATTCAAGAACTACCTCTGCCGTTACGACGATCTCGGCATCTCTCTGGATATCAGCCGCATGGCCTTCGACGACGCCTTCCTCGTCTCGAAAGAGGCCGACTGCGAAAAAGCGCTCGCATCGATGAAGGCGCTGGAGGCCGGGGAAATCGCCAACCCTGATGAGGGGCGCATGGTCGGGCACTATTGGCTGCGCGATGCGGATCTCGCACCGACGCAAGAGCTGAAAGACGAAGTCCGGCGCGACCTCGATGATGTGAAGACGTTTGCCGCAGCGGTGCACAGCGGATCGGTCAAGGCGGCGAACGGCAGCACGTTCTCGCGGGTTCTCCTCGTGGGAATCGGCGGTTCCGCCCTCGGACCGCAGCTCGTCGCCGAGTGCCTCGTCGGTACGGGTGCCCCAATGTCCATCAGTTTCTTCGACAACACCGACCCGGACGGGATGGCTAAAGTCATCGCCGAGATCGGCGACGAACTCGCCACCACCCTCACCGTGGTCATCTCGAAGTCCGGCGGGACCAAGGAGACGCGCAACGGTATGCTGACCGCGGAAGCCGCCTACACCGCCGCCGGGCTCTCGTTCCCCGCCCATGCCGTCGCCGTCACCGGCCCGGGTTCGCAGCTCGACCAGCACGCGGAGGGCCAAGGATGGATCAAGCGCTTCCCCATGGCCGACTGGGTCGGGGGGCGCACCTCGGTCATGAGCGTCGTCGGCCTCGTGCCCGCCTCGCTTCAGGGGGTCGATCTCGACGCCTTCCTCCAGGGCGCCAAGGATATCGATGCCAAGACCCGCGCGCTTCCCATGCGCCAGAACGCCGCCCTCCTCCTCGCCCTCATGTGGTATTCGGCCGGCAACGGCAAGGGCGCCAAGGACATGGTCGTCCTTCCCTACAAAGACCGCCTCGTCCTCTTCTCGAAGTACCTCCAGCAACTCGTCATGGAGTCGCTCGGCAAGGAGCTCGACCTCGATGGCAAGGTCGCCCACCAGGGGATCGCCGTCTACGGCAACAAGGGCTCCACCGACCAGCACGCCTACGTCCAGCAGTTGCGCGACGGGGTGAACAACTTCTTCGCCACGTTCATCGAAGTGCGCGAAGCGGGGGGCACCGACGTCGAGGTCGAGCCCGACACGTATCCCGGCGACTACCTGCAAGGGTTCCTCCGCGGCACCCGCACGGCCCTCGCCGGATCCGACCGGGAATCGATGACGATCTCGATCCCCCGCGCGGACGCCTACTACCTGGGCATGCTCATCGGCCTGTTCGAGCGCGCGGTGGGTTTCTACGCCAGCCTCGTCAACATCAACGCCTACCACCAGCCCGGTGTCGAAGCCGGCAAGAAGGCGGCGACCAGCTTCCTTGAGACGATCGCCAAGGCGAAGGCCGCCCTCACGTCGAGCCCGCAGACCGCCGACGCCCTCGCGGCAGCCAATGGTCTCGACCCGGAGGACAGCTACCACGCCCTCGTCCACCTGGCGGCCAACAGCGACGCGATCACCCACACGGTGGGCGCCTCTCCGGGCGATGACACCTTCGCCTCCTGACCATCTGGAATAAGACTAGCTACACTCCCCTCTCCGGTAAGCCCCGGGGAGGGGAGCATTTTTTTACAGACCTATGGCCGACAGCGAAATCTCCAACAATTCTTCCAATAAGGGCGGCTGGTTGAAAATCGTGGCCGTGCTCATCCTTCTCGGGGGGATCGCCTATGCCTTCAAAGCCCTCGGCGTTGGCGAGTATCTCAAACAGGCACTCAACTGGATCGAAGGGCTCGGCCCCTGGGGACCGATCGCGTTCATCGTGATCTACATCGTCATCACGGTCTGCCTCGTCCCGGGATCGGTGCTGACCTTGGGCGCCGGCGCCGTCTTCGGCCCGGTCTGGGGAACGGTCTGGGTCTCGATCGCCTCCGTGCTGGGCGCTTCCTCCGCCTTCCTGGTCGGACGTTACGCCGTGCGCGGCTGGGTCACGAAAAAGATCGAGCAGAACCCGAAATTCAAGGCGGTCGACGACGCCATCGGCGAGCAGAGCTGGAAGATCGTGTTCCTCATCAGGCTCTCCCCGCTTTTCCCCTTCAACTTTCTCAATTACGCGCTCGGGGTCACCAAGGTGAAGTTCTGGTCCCACCTCACCGCATCGTGGCTCGGCATGCTCCCCGGCACCATCATGTATGTCTACCTCGGATCGTTGACCACCGCGGGGGTCATGGCCGAGGGCGGGCGCACCCCCGGCGAGTGGGCG
>CAZKYJ010000541.1:0-4236 GCA_964556355.1 uncultured Verrucomicrobiales bacterium
TCGACATGTATGTTGGCAGCAGCGAGAAAAACCTCCACCATATCTTCCAGGCGGCGCGCGCCAACGCCCCGTCGGTCCTCTTCTTCGACGAGGTCGATGCCTTGGCCGCCGACCGGCGGGACATGCGCCAAAGTGCCGGCCGCACGGTGATCAACCAGTTCCTCAACGAGCTCGACGGGGGGGACAGCGCCAACGAGGGCGTGCTGGTCCTCGGCGCGACCAATGCCCCGTGGCACATCGACCCCGCGTTCCGCCGCCCGGGGCGCTTCGACCGCACCATCTTCGTCCCGCCGCCCGACGCCGTCGCCCGCCAGGCCATCATCGAGCTCATGGCGCGGGAGAAGCCGATGGGAACGCTCGATGCGGCCGCCCTCGCCAAGAAGACGAAGAATTTTTCTGGTGCCGACCTGAAAAGCGTCTTTGACCAGGCCACCGAGACCGCGTTGGCCGCGGCCATGAAGAAGGGGCGCCTCGTCCCGCTGGAGACGAAGTCGCTGGCCACTGCGGCAAAGGAGGTGAAGCCTTCTACGAGGGCGTGGTTCGACAGTGCCAAGAACTACGCCCTCTACGCCAACCAAGGTGGATTCTACGACGAGGTGCTGGAATTTCTCGGGATCAAGAAGTAGCACCGCTACGAATCCATGGAGTACGGGGAAGAACAGAATGTCGCCCGCGGGCAGCAGCTCATGCAGCAGGGGCGGCATGCCGAGGCCGCCGACCACTTTCGCCTCGTCCTCTCCGCCGACCCGGAGCGCGAAGATGTTCTCGCCGCCCTCGCCTGGTGCCTCTATCACACCGATGGAAAAGAACCCGAGGCCCTCGAGGTCATCGGGCAGGCCATCCGCCGGGATCCCGACAACGCCCGCTTCCACGCGCAGAAGACGATGATCCTCGCCGCGCTGAAGAAGTTCGCCGAGGCGCACGCCACCGCCAACCACGCCATCGGCCTCGATCCCTACGACCCGCTCCCCTTCGGCGCCAAGGCACAAACCTTCGCCGGCGAGCAAAAGTGGGCGCCCGCCGAAGAGTTCGCGCGGCGGGCCTTGGCCGTGGACTCAGAGGACTCTCTCGGCGCCAATCTGCTCTCCCAGGCGCTTCTGATGCAGGGCAAGCAGGAGGAGACGGATGCCCAGGTCGCCTACCGGCTCTCCCGTGACCCCGAGGACGAACTGGCGCACTTCAATGCGGGCTACGCCGCCCTCCGCAAGGGCGACCACCGCACCGCCGAGCGCCACTTCGCGGAAGCGCTCCGGCTGGAGCCCGAGTTCGAGCCCGCCCGCGAGGGGATGCTCGAATCGTTCCGCGCACGCTCGCCGCTCTACCGCGCCTATCTCCGCTACGTCTTCTGGATGAGCCGCCTCTCGCCGCGCTGGCGCATGGGCGTCATCATCGGCCTTTACCTCGTTTACCGCGTGGTGCTCACCACCACCCGCGAGGTCTCGCCGAACCTCGTCATCCCCGTCGTCGCCCTCTACCTGCTCTTCGCCGTCTTCACTTTCGTCAGCCGCGGCGTGGGCACTTTCATCATCCTCTTCGACCGCCGCGCGCGACTGGCCCTCAATGCCAAAGAGAAGTGGGAGGGAGTTCTCATCGGCGGCGGCATCGTCATCGGCGTCCCGATGCTCATCGCCGGTGCCGTCCTCGACGACATGAGGATCATTGCCACCGGCATCGGCCTAGCCGCGCCCACCCTTCCCATCGCCGTCGCTTTCTCCTCCGAATCGGTCAAAGGGCGCTGGCTCTACGGAAGTTTGGGGATACTCGCTGTCGCCTGTGCCGCCGTCGCCATCCCCTCGGTATTGGTCGCGGGAGAGCTCGTCGAAGGCTCGGGCGCCGCCCTCGCTTCCTTCGTCGGGGCCGTCGCCGTCGTCGGCTCGACCTGGCTCGCCTTGTTCAACGTCTTTCGCGAGTAGGGGATGCCGTTGCCCCCGGCTGCGGACGGCCAAAAAGTGCGGGCGTCCAGCGCCGGAAAGTGGAGGGCAAACCGTGGCGGCTGCCGCGCGGCGAGTTGGGCATGACCGAAACGGAAGCCGTTTGCCCCCGGCACTAGCGCCGGTTCGAACGACTTCCCTCAGGAGCTGTCTAAAAAGTCATGTTAGTGCCGCGGCTTCCCCTGCACCGAGAGGCCAGGCGGGAGGAGGAAGTTGAGCGAGCCCAACGCCCGAGGACCAACGAAGCCTCTCGTTGCAGGGGATGCCGCCCGAAGGGACGATTCCCCATCCCGAGGCGACGGCCTCTATCTTTCAGAGCCGGTGCTGACAGGACGTTTTGGACTGCTTCTCAGGCCGCGACGCCGCCGCTACACGTAGAGCGCCCCGGACTTGGTAAACTCGATGATCGATCCACCCATGCGCACCACCGCTTGGCACCTCGCTGCCCGGGCGAATTCCGCCAGCTCGGCGCGCGACAGGCTCGCCAGCAGTTCGAACTCCGTCCCCCGAGCGATCTTGTAGCGCCGACCTCCGGCGGTGGTGGCCTCGATGCGTTGGGCAAGGGTCTTCAGGGCGTCGTTCATCCGGGGCGCATTCTAGCGCGGATTCGTCCGGGCGAAACCGGATTGTGCACCACCGTGAAAGCTCCAAACTTTTGTTTGCACATCCTTCGACTGCGTCCACGTTTCCCGCCCGCCCGATTGGAGGGCGGTTTTCACTCCGGCATAGCTCAGCGGTAGAGCGGGTGGCTGTTAACCACTAGGTCGTAGGTTCGAATCCTACTGCCGGAGCCACTTTCCGACGGCGGTGGGGCGCGTCACGCCGGGGAAAGCGCGCTGATCGCAGCAGGTTTGGCGTTCTTCTCCAGTGATGGTTGCCAGATCTCGCCCGGAGCGGAGCACGGGCGAGAAGACGGGTTGATGGCAAACCGCCCGCAGTTCCGATCTTCGACTGTGCGAATGTTAGAGGGGGCGAGGGGGCGCTCCGCCGGGGGACAGGAGGGCGCTGGCAGCGGATTCGACTGTGCCGGATTCCGGGGCAATTCGAACTTCGCGCGACGAACCGGTTGTACGCTAGGCGTGGCTTTCCCAGGGTGATAAGTGACGCTTCGAGCTCTGCGACCGCCTCTCTGGTTCGATGTGACCTAGGAAGTCGGGAAGGCGATGCCAGTAAGCAATCGGCAAGGATCTGATAGTTCGTACTTGCAAATAATCTGTAAAACCTATAATATCTAGGCTTGTGACGGATTGCTGCAAGCGCCTAGCATGGTGGGGAACGAGCCTCGCCTTGGTGTTTAGTGTCGGAGGGTGCCGTGAGGGGTCGGTCGCGCTGACCGATGGTGCTGCGGCCGAAGAAGCGGCGACTGCGGCCATCAATTCGAGCGATTGGCCAGCCGAGGTGGCGAGGGCGGCTTCGGAGGTCGCGGGCGCGAGAGTCTGGGAGGATCTGCTACCGGTCGTGCGAGACCGGGTGCGGGTCGAACCGCTGATGCGCGAATACTACGCAGGCGGAAGATCGCTCCCGATGCCGGGCCGGCCCTGGGAAGTTCGTGAGGTGCGTCCGCAGCTGGGAGCAGGGGGGCGGGCATTTTGTTGGGCGCTGGTGCGCGCCGGGACCGGCGGCGGAGCGACCCGCGAGCTCTGGTTCGAAGCGACCGAGGCGGGGCTGAAAGTCGACTGGGAGGGCATGGTGGGTTTCGGGGCGACCGCTTGGGACGCGTTCGTAGCAAGCGGTCGGGGACATACTCTCCGCGTCAATCTGGTGCGCGGATTCGTCCCTGAATCCGTCGCGGCGGAGCTCGCATCCGATTCCGCGGCGGGCGATCGCCTGGTCCAGATGTTCTTCGATGATCCGGGCGAGCCGATCTACGCGGTGGTTCCCGGAAGCTTTGAGATCGGTGGGGGCGGCGCGGAAGCACTGCTTTCTTTCGAGCGCCCTCTGCCGTGTATCATCCGGTCGAGGGTGATCGATAGGGTGGCTCGCATCGCCGTGATCGGGGAAATCCTCCAACTCGGGTGGATTGCGGGAATGCCCATCCCCCCGGCGCATTTGGGCGCACCGGAACCGGATGAGGAACTCGCTCTCGACGTCGCGAGCAAACCTGTGGAGCCCGCTCACGTTGCGGGCTGGAGGGGCGAGGCTACGGCGACGCCCCCATCCGCCGGATCCGGGAGCAGCGATGAGGAGACGTTCCTCGCCATGCAGGCAAAAGCGGCCTTCCGCGACTTTCTTCTCGCCGAGACGACGGAGGAAAAGATGGCATGCGTGATGGATCAGGATCGGGTGGCGATGTCACTCTCGCGCT
>CAZKYJ010000542.1:0-4235 GCA_964556355.1 uncultured Verrucomicrobiales bacterium
AAAATGCCAGCGCCCGGCCTGGTAGGAGGAGAGGAGACGATCGGCGGTCACATACTTTTGGTTCAGGGCCTGCACGTCATCGGGGGGTACCGGATCGAGCCCGCCCTGTACGGAGAAGAAGAAGTCGCCTTTCCTGGTGATTTGCCAGTGCGGTTCGCCGTGCTCGTAACCGTCGGTGAGGAGGAGCCCGTTGAGATTGTTGGGGAACGCGCCCGGCGAGCGGATCCAGCAGGCGAGGGTGAGCGATTCGAACGTTCCGGGGATGCTGAGCCGAATGCGGTCGACCGCGCTGGGAAAGGCGACGGCGCGCTTTTCCGGCCACCGCCCTTCCACGAGATCGCAGCGCACGAAACTCCCCGCGGCGTCGGGCGAGCCGTGGACGGCGCTGTTGGGCACCGTCCGGTCGGGGTAGCGGTGCTGGTCGAGAGGGTAGTAGACAATGGCGTCGGGCCGGGCCGCGAGGGCATCGCGGGACTGCTGCCAGCGGAGGAACCGCGCGTTCTCGTGGTCGGAGTTCCCCCCCGCAAGATCGGCCGAACTCGCGAAGCGACCGGGATCGGCCTGCGAGAGCTGCCGGGCTCCGCCGCCACCGGTCGGCACGAGCGCCTGGCCCGCGGTGAGATCCCAGTCGCGCTCGTCGGTGCCGGTCGCGTCGGGGAAAACGAGGACCTCCCCATCGATGACGTGGACCTCCGCGGCGGACGGGTGCCCTCTGGGCAAGTCGAGGGCGAACTCGGTGCCGAGATCGACCAGTTTGAGGTCGGCCGCCCGCACGACAAACCCTTGGGCGGACGGGGGGATGTTGGCTCGCAGTTTGCCGAACTGGCAGACGGCCGATTGCGGCGACTCCACCACCAGCGAGGCGGGGCCTTCCAGGACGATCCGCGCCCCGCTGACAAAATCGAGTTCCACGAGCCCCGAGTCCAGTTCGATCACGTCCCCGGCCGCCACCAGAGATCCCACCCCGGTCGTGGTGCCGACGTTCGACCAGATCACCTGGTGCGAGGCATTGATCACGGCGACGGGGACGGAATCCGGCGCAGCGGACATCCCGGAGCCGGCGGGGGACGAGCCGGATTGGACCGCCGACCATACGAGGACGAGCGCGGCCACGAGCGCGGCCGCGGCGGCCAAGGTAGTGACGATGGGGCGGATCGGCCGGCGTCGGGGCGGGGCGGGGGCGTCTCTCCAACCATGGGAGGATGCCTCGTGGAGGTCGTGGAGCGCCGCGTCGAGATCGTGGTAACGGCGGAAGGCACGACGGGACTCCGGCTCCGTGCGGAGGCGGTGCTCGAGCTCGGCCAACCGTGCCGCGGAGAGCGATCCGTCGACATAGCCAGCGATAAGGTCGTGGAGGTCGTCGGTCATGGTCGCGAGACGGTGGCGGGGGACGAATCGGACGCCAGCCGGCGTTCGATACACTGGAGGAGGCGCCCCCGGATGCGGTTGAGTGCTTTATAGAATGCGGTCGCCGTCTTGCCCAGCTCTTCGGCCACCTCGTTGATCTGGCGGCCCGGTGCGTAGGCCGCCGCGAGCAGCTGGCGCTGTTCGGCCGGGAGCTTGCCGAGGCAGGAGTCGAGGGCGCGCCGCCGTGGCCCGACCGCTTCGTGGGCCACGTCGTCCGCCGCCTCGTCGGCCAGTTTCTCCACCACATCCTCCGCCAGGACGATCCGGTCCCGCGCCGCACGTCGCCGGTGCTTCAGCGCCTCGAACCGTGCGACGGTGCACGCCCATGAAGCGAACGAGCTTCCCGGTTCGAAAACGTCGAATTTTCGCCACAGGACGAGGCTGGTATTCTGCATGATCTCGTCCACGTCATCCCAGGTGGGCGCGAGCGTCCGCACGAAGGCGCGCAAGCCGGTCTCGTGCCGGGTGTAAAGCGCGACGAATTCTTCGTAGCGATCGGGGCGGGCGTTGGTGGCGGGCGCGGCCATACATCTAGATACTCCCACAGAGCGACCCGATTGCCCGGGAAATTGCCGCGGGCGGAGCAGGCGGTTCCGGAGAGCAGGACCGATCGATATTTTGGGCAATGCCTGCCGGACCCCGGGGGTTCTTCCGCCTTGCCGTCAGGCCGCCGTGATGCCGGTGGGGCTAGTTGCCGACATGCGAGAGCACGAAGTCCACGATCGGTTTCGGATCTTCGAGGCTGTGGGGGTGGTGGGCGCCACCGGGCTTGACGATAAGCTCGATCGCGCCGCCCAACGCTTCGTAGCGTTCCTTGACGAGTCCGGCATTCTCGGCCAGCGGCACGACCTCATCGGCACCGCCACAGATCGCTAGGATCGGGATCTTGGCCTCGGCAAGCGGCTTGAGGTTGTCGACGGGGTTGAGCGGGTAGGCGAGGGCTTCGGCCTCGCTGAGGCCGTAGGCTTCGAGGCATTGCACCCAGGCGCCTGCGGAGCCGGGGCCATCGCCCCTGCCCAGCGGCCAGCTCTTGAAATCGCACACCGGCGCATCGACATAGAGGCACGTCACCCGATCCGGGTGCCGCGCGGCCCAGTTGAACGCCGGCAGACCTCCGCGGCTGAACCCTTCCAACACCGGTTTCGAGGAAAGCGAGTGAACCTCGCGCAGGTGGTCGTAGAACGCGTCCATCCGATCGAGCGCCACCGGTGCTCCGAAAAGATTCGCGATGTCGATGTAGGCCAGATGGAAGCCTTCGTTGATGAGGGCGAGGTCGGCTTGCGGCTCGTGGCCGAAGAAGCGCATCCGCCAGATCCACGGCTTCCCCTCGGCAGGTGCATCCGGGAGGACGAGGAGAGCTTTTGCTCCGCCGATCTCGAAATCGATTCGCCGGTGGCCATTCCACTCGGACGTCGTGGGGTCGGCGGAGATGAGTGGCGCGAGGGAGAGAAGGGTGAGCAAGGGGAGCGCGAGTCGGAGGTGCATCGCCGACGATGGTGGCTCCCGGGATGGTGGGCAAGCGGAACGCGTGCTAGCGTCCCACCATGGCCCCCGAATCCCTCGCCGAGCTGGTCGATGCCATCCTCTCGCGTCCGCGCGTCCTGCCGGTAGGCGGTCGCACGAAGACCCGATTGGCGGCGGCGGAAGGCGGGGAGCTGTTGTCCCTAACAAAGCTTCAAGGGATCACTGAATACGTCCCGTCGGAGTACACGTTCACCGCCTGGGCTGGAACACCCGTCCGCGACGTGGAGGCGGCGCTCGCCGAGAAGGGTCAGTATCTCCCGTTCGACCCCGTCATGATCGGGCCCGGGACAACGCTCGGCGGAACGGTCGCTTCCGGACTCTCCGGTCCCGGCCGCTTCCGGTTCGGGGGCGTGCGGGATTTCCTCATCGGTGTCCGTCTCGTCACCGGCGACGGCAAGATCGCGACCGGCGGGGGCAAAGTCGTGAAGAACGCGGCGGGGTTCGATCTGCCCAAACTGCTCGTGGGCAGCCTCGGGCGGCTGGCCGCCATCGCCGAGGTGACCGTCAAGGTCTTCCCCGCTCCCCGTGATCTCGTCACGATGCGGTTGGGCTGCCAGAGCCATGCCGCGGCGATGGAACGGCTGGTGGGTATCGCCCGTTCGCAGGTCGAGGCGGATGCCATCGAGTACGTGCCCGGCGAGCGGGCGCTCTACGTGCGGCTCGACGGTGCGGTGGCGGCGGTTTGGAGCGGTGGGGGGAGGCTTCTGGACCGGGCGGAGGCGTCCGCATTCTGGCGGGATACAGTCGGGTTCCACTGGCGTCCGCCGGGCGTCCCGCTGGTCAAGATCCCGGTGACGCCCCGGACGGTTCCGGGGATCCTCGGCACGTTGGACGAGGGGACCCCATGCCGGGTGGGCGGAGGGGCGTCCGCTCTGTGGGTGGCCGGCGACGGCGTGACCGAAGGCCTCTGCGTCTGCGGGGATCCGGGAGAACCCCTCTGGCGTGCGCCGCGCGCACCTCGCGCGATCGACCTCGCCGTGAAAGAAGCGCTCGATCCGGTGGGCAGGTTCCCCGACTACTAATCTCGAATGAAGGCCCCAGCCATCCTAGCCGGTCCTCTGGCCGCCCCCATGGCGGCGGCCATCGATGCCTGCGTCCACTGCGGGTTCTGCCTCGCTGCCTGCCCGACTTACCGGGAGCTCGGGCAGGAGATGGACTCCCCGCGCGGCCGCATCGTCCTCATGCGTTCGGTGCTGGATGGAACACTCCCGCCAGAGGATGCCCAACCACACATCGACGCCTGTCTCGGCTGCCTGGCGTGCGAGCCGGCGTGTCCGTCCGGGGTGCGCTACCGCGACCTCATC
>CAZKYJ010000543.1:0-4233 GCA_964556355.1 uncultured Verrucomicrobiales bacterium
TCATTGAACTCCGCGTCTTTGGAGATCTGCACGACGACGTCCTTGTAGGCGCGGTCGGCGGTATGGTAGTGCCAGATGGCGATCGCCTGCACGTCCTTCGGCTCCCCGAGGTCGATCTGTACCCACTGGACGCCGGGGCCGAGCTCGACGTAGTAGCCGTCGCCGCCGTCCTTGTCACCGTCGGTGATGTAGGCGAGTTCGCCGATGGTCGGAAGATCGTCGCTCCCGGTCACGGGGGCACCGCCGGAAAGAAGCTCGGTGCCTTCCTCCACCGGGATGGAGAGGGTCGGCTCGGTGCCGGCGGGCTCGAGGTTCGGGAGCTCCGCGTTCTGGGGCGTCCCCACGAACATCGGCTTGGGGAACTCGGGGCTGAGATCCACCGCGTTCTCCAGGGCGGGCGCCTCGGCGGCTTTTTCCATCGGCTCACCCGGCATCTCTTCGCTGGCGGCGTCGGATCCGGTGGCGGGGGCCGCTCCCTGGTCCCCGCAGGCGGAGAGGCCGAGAGCGAGGGCTCCGGCGAAGCCGAGGGTGAGGAGGCGATTGGGCGTATCTTCGGTTTTTTTCATCATGATTGTGTAGGAATGTTAGGAAACGGTGAACTCGTCGGGGGCGAACTCGACCTTGGACCCCTGGGCGATGGCGTCGTTGATCTTGAGGACGGTGACGGCCGTCTTGTAGGCCTCGGTGACGGGGCAGTTGAGATCTTCCTGCTTCTGGCTGCCCTTGCAGACCTCGAAGAAGTTCTCGAGGTGCGGCTGGTGTGGCGGCTTGTCGAGGACGACGGCCAGCTCCCACGGGTCGAGCGCGGCGGTCTCGCGGACATCGACGACGTTGCCGGTGTCGAGCCACCTGCTCGGGCGGTACCACGGCTTCGGGTGCTCCCAGAATTTGTGGTGCACCTCCTCATTGCTGAGGTTCTTGGTGACGAAGCCTTCGTCGGCGAACTTGTCCCAAGGCTCGGCGCGCGCCTCCCGGTAGGCCTGGTTGACATTGGGGTTCTCGGAGATCGAGACGGTGCCGTCGGTGCCCATGAACTTCTCGTAGAACCCTTGGGACGAGGTGGTGGTGAGCACCTGGTAGTAGGCCCGGGCGACACCGTTCGGGGTGTCGTACTCGTAGATGGTCATGGCGTTGTCCGGCATTTCGAACTCGTCGTAGTAATCGACGCCGCCGGTGGCGATGACGCTCTTCGGGGTGGTGTTGAACATCCAGTTGAAGAGGTCGATCTGGTGGGCGCCGAGGTCGGAGATCGGGCCGCCGCCGTACTTTTTGTACCAGCGCCAGTTGCGGAACTCTTCCATCGAGTTGTAGCCGTACTTCGTCAGCGTGGCCTGGTCGATATAGAACTTCTCCGGTGCGCCGAGCGGTTTGGAGACGGCGCGGTTCCACTGGCCGTAGCAGTGGGTGACGCGCCCGAGCATCTCGGAGCCGTTGAAGATGTTGTCGTGGACGTTGAGGTAGCGCGGGTTCGAGCGGCGCTGGTGGCCGATCTGCAGCAGCTTGCCGGTCTCGCGCTGGGCGCGCACCATGTCGGCGGCGGCCTCCAGCGTGTTGGACATCATCTTTTCGCAGTAGACCATCTTGCCCGCCTCCAGACAGATGCGGCTGTGCGGCGCGTGCATGAAGTCGGGCGTGGCGATGAGCACGGCATCGATCTCGGGGGACTTGGCGAGCATCTCCTCAATATCGACGTACTGCTCCACCTCGAAACCGTACTTCGTGAGGCGGTTGGCCATGGCCTCCCGGTTGTAGTCCCAGATATCGCAGACGGCGACATAGTTGATCCCGTGGGATTCGACCGCGCCGCGAGAAGCGTTCATCAGGGCATTGCCCTGGGCGCCGCAGCCGACGATGGCGATGTTGAGGTCGCCGGCGCTGGACTGGGCGTGGGCGCGCTTGCTGGTGGCGAGATAGAGGGCGGAACCGGCGGCGGCGCTGGAGCGCAGGAAGCTGCGGCGGGTGAGGCCGTTGGCGTCCGCAGGCGGGGCGAGGGAATCGTTCTTATCGGTCATGGGCGGGATTTTGGTGGTTCCCAAGGTATCACAGCGCGCCGGGGCTACCAGCGGGTGATATAGATCTTGTTGTGGCGGACGAGGGCGAGCGCGCCCGCGACGAGGCCGACGTGGATGCCGAGCATGAAGACGTCCTCGTCGGGGAGGAGCATCAGGCCGAAGGACAGCCCGACGAAGAGGAGGCCGGCGCCGAGCAGGGCGAGACGGTTGAGGAAGCCGATGAGGATCAAGGCGCCGACGGCGATGAGGAGGAAGGGGAGCGGCATCGCCCACGACTTGGTCGCCCAGTCGGGCAGGAACGTGTTCTGGGTGATCATCCCCGCGATTTTGCCCATCTTGTCAGTGTAGTTGGCCATCGTGTAACCGTCGCTCCCCTTGAACTTGTCGAGGCCGGCCAGGACGAGGCGCAAGCCGATCCAGAGGCGGAGCACCCAGTAGGCGAGGGTGAGTTCGGAAAACGGGATCTTCTCGCGCTTGGGTTTTTCGGTAGATTCTTCAGACATGGGCTGTGGTTGTTAGGATGGGGACGAAATTGGAAGGGCAGGATAGTGGCGCGTGCCCGCGGGGAAATCCAGCGATTTTCCGCGGGGAGCGACAGGAACGAAAGCGGTCGCCGGGATCTTTCAAGAATTGCTCGGGTCGAGCGGGACGGTGATGTGCGAGAATGTGCCGGACTGAAAGCTGCCGAGCAGGCCGCTGACGGCGCGGGCGCCGGAGGGCACGGGCATGTCGCGGAGGACGGGAACGCGGAGCTCGCTGCCCTCGGCCCGCTGCGGTGAATTGGGGTCGTAGTGGTTGCCGTCGGGGACAAAGACGAGTCCTCCGGCAGGGCCTGGAAGGGTCAGGACAAGTGCGCTTTCCTCCAGCCGCGCCGTCGCCTCCGTGCCCGCGTTCGGCGGGATGAGGGCGGTGGCCCGGGCGAAGGCGTCGGGGCGGGCGCCGGTGTCAGGGAAGGGGAGGGTGAGGGTCGCGGCGCCGGGATGGCAGGTGGTGGAACAGGCCATGAAGGTGACCTTGGCCCCGATGGTGAAGGTCGGTGGCGCATTTGGCGGAGGGGTGATGGTCGCGAAGAGGAGGGTGTCGGACTCGTAGCCGTAGGCTTTGTAGTCGAACATCTTGGTTTCCTCCGGCGCCGGCCACTGGAGCTCGCCGGCGGTGAAGCCGGGGGGGAGCTCCCATGCGATGGTGGTCGGGAGGCCGACGATCCCGGGAGCGCGGTAGTAGGTGTGGAAGCCGGGAAGATGGTGGATGAGGACGCCGACGCGGAAAGGTTTCGCGGGGGCGGCGCCGTCGCTGATCAGCGAAAGCTCGACGCCCGGCGTCGCTCCCGGTAGGGAAGCGGCGAAAGCGATGAGGCACGCGAGAACGCTCAGGTGTCTAAAATTCGGCATGGCCAGGCGTGCGGGGGAAAGGGATGACGTCGCGGATGTTGGCAACCCCGGTGACGAACATCAGCATGCGCTCGAAACCGAGGCCGTAACCCGCGTGGGGGACGGTGCCAAATCGGCGGAGATCACTGTACCACCAGTAGTTCTCCGGCGCCAACCCGTGGTGCGCGATGTTGGCCTCGAGGACGTCGAGCCGCTCCTCGCGCTGCGAGCCGCCGACGATCTCGCCGATGCCGGGCACGAGCAAGTCCATGGCGGCGACCGTCTCGCCGTCGTCGTTGGCGCGCATGTAGAACGGCTTGATCTCCTTCGGGTAGTTGTAGAGGGTCACCGGGCTCTTGAAATGCTGTTCTGTTAGGAACCGCTCGTGCTCGGACTGGAGGTTGAGGCCGTACTTGACGGGGAACTCGAACTTTTGTCCGGACTTCTCGAGGATGGACACCGCATCGGTGTAGGTCAGCCGCTGGAACGGGCGCTCGACGACGAACTCGAGGCGCTCGCGCAAACCTTTGTCCACAAACTTCGCAAAAAGCGCGAGGTCGTCCCCGCCGTTGTCGAGGACTTCGCGGGCGAGGAATCTGACGTTCTCCTCGGCCAGGTCCATGTCGCCTTGCAGGTCGCAGAACGCGATCTCCGGCTCGATCATCCAGAACTCGCTGGCGTGGCGGGCGGTGTGCGAGTTCTCGGCGCGGAAGGTGGGGCCGAAGGTATAGATGTTCCCGAGCGCGCAGGCGAAGGTCTCGCCCTCGAGCTGGCCGGATACGGTGAGGTAGGTGGGCTTGGCGAAGAAATCGGGGGCGCCGCCGGCCGCCTTGCCGGGATCGAGAGTGGTG
>CAZKYJ010000544.1:0-3166 GCA_964556355.1 uncultured Verrucomicrobiales bacterium
GGGCGCACTCGCCATCGGCGCTGTACGGGGTGGGCTCGGTCGGCTCCTCGGCTGAGTCGTCGCCCTCACCGTCGTCGATCTCCTCGAACGTGGCGTCGTCCCCGTTCTCATCGGTGAGGCCGGTGATGGGTGTCTCGCCGTCCTCGCTGGCCTCACCGTAGGTGGCCGTGTACGTGCCCGAGAGCGCGCAGTCCAGGGTTGCGTCCTCGTAAGCCTGCATCCCGGTGAAGAAGAGATTGGCCGTGGGGTCGTACCCGAAGGTGACGCCGGTGTCGCCATCCGTGTCGTCCATGGCGGCACTTGCCATGCCTGCGGTGAACAACACGCTGAACGCCGCCACGACGGCGATGACTCGAGTTCTCATACCTGGCCCCTCCACTGCTCGGTTCCCTGTAGTTTCGACAATTTCGAGCCTCTATCTTGATCGCGAGGACTGAAATAGGCCCTTCGATAGCGCCAACGGGCTGATCATCCGGCCCTAGATCCCCGGCTACGGGGGCCGGCCCCCCACCCCGATCCGATATCGTCATGGTGATGAGCGGCGTGGCCCCCGACCCCAACTGCGTCTTCTGCGCCATTGTGGAAGGCCGGGCCGACGCAAGCGTCGCCTACGAGGATGACCGCGCGGTCGCCTTCATGGACATCAACCCGGTGACCCCCGGCCATCTCCTGGTCGTTCCCAGAGACCACCTCCCCGCGCTCGGCGACCTCGACGACGCGCTCGCCGCACATCTCTTCAACGTCGCCAGGCGCATGGCGGCGGCGATACGGGCCAGCGACGTCCGTTCCGACGGAATCAACCTGTTCTACGCCGACGGCAAGGCGGCCCTCCAGGAGGTGTTCCACGCCCACCTCCACGTGATCCCGCGCTTCCCCGACGACGGATTCGCCATCGACGCCAATTGGGGCACCAACCCGTCGCGAGAAGATCTCGACGCGATCGCAGCGAACATCAAGGCCGCGGTGTGACCTCACCCGAGCACATCCGGGTCAACCGCAGCCACTGGAACGACATGGCCGACCAGTGGGTTCGCGACCGGCGAGCGAGCCTGGATGCCGTCCGCTGAGCCAAGCTGGGGTATCTGGGGCGTTCCCGAAGATGAACTGGGCTTGCTGCCGGCGGACATGACCGGCATGGACGCCATCGAGCTCGGCTGCGGCACCGGCTACGTCTCAGCGTGGATGGCGCGGCGCGGCGCCCGGGTCGTCGGCCTCGATCTCTCCGAGCAGCAACTTGCCACGGCCCGGCGCCTCTCCGGCGAGCACCGACTCGCGGTGGCCTTCGTCCACGCCGATGCCGAGCACGTCCCGTTTCGAAGCGAGGCCTTCGACTTCGCCGTAAGCGAATACGGAGCTGCGCTGTGGACCGACCCGTTGGTGTGGATCCCCGAGGCGTTCCGTCTTCTCCGACCCGGCGGGGAGCTCGTCTTCCTCTCCAACTCGACCCTGTCAATGCTGTGCAGCCCGCTCGACGGCTCCCTGCCCATCACCGACCGGCTGGAGCGGGATTACTTCTCGATACACCGCTTCGACTGGCGGGACGCCGCAGACGAGCCGGGTGGCATCGAGTTCAACCTGCCCATCTCGCATTGGATCCGCCTGTTCCGCGACACCGGCTTCGACATCATCGGTTTCGAGGAATTCCAGGCGCCGCACCCCGGGTCGGAGGTGAAATTCCACGTGACGGCCGACTGGGCGCACCGCTGGCCATCGGAACAGGTGTGGAGGCTGCGCAAGCCGTCCGTCTGACGGCCTCAGCCGGCTTCATCGAAGGTTAAGCAGGGCGCAATCGCTGCGAAAGATTGGCCTCGTACGTTGTCCGCAGGTCCCGAAGGACGGGACGAGGAAGGAGCCAGTTCCATGCGGAGATTCATGTTTGTCGGTCTGATCGCAGCCGCCCTCCTGGCAGTGCCGGTAGCGGCGTTTGCGGGAGTTGGCCCGCCGGGCGAAGGAGCGTTCTACGTCGACGGCGAGCTGTACCGGACGGTGGCGACGCCCGCTCACTTCACTCCCAGCGCGCCGGACCACAGCCGCGACATCATCTACGCCTTCGCTGAGCAGACGAACGTCGCCGAGGACGCCCCCGGCGACCCCGGCTACAACGGCGGCCGCTGGCTGGTCATGGCGATCAGCGGAAACTACGCCGTCGCGCTCGCCTACGCCGACGACCCGGCAAACGGGGGCAACGACAGTGGGAACTTCGACTCCGCCGAGGAAGTCGAGGCCGCGCTCGATGCCGGCCTGCTCACGGCAGAGCTCGTCGATAGGTTCGAGTGCCCGGTGATCCCCGTGCCCGGAGGCGGTCACTGAGCACCAGACTCAGGCACAGCTGAGACTCGACAACCGGCCCGGGATGGCATCGCCATCCCGGGCCGCGCGACGACGACTTCAAGACTGCCCCTCGACACGCCGACACCATCAGGGCGAAGGGAGTCCGCCATCGCAGACACGCTCGAATCCCATCTGATTGCCGACTTCGAAGTCCCGGTCGTCGCCGCCTCCAGGGCATCCCTGCCCACCCTGGATCACTACCTGCCCGCCGTCGTCGGATTCATGGTCGGCGCGGTGGTGCACTTCACCCTCGGCATCGGCCCCCAGGGACTGCTCCAGGGGCTGGGTGCCGGCCTCGGCTTCGCGGCCGGTTTGGTCCTCAGCGACCGCGGTGCCAGGGGGAACGCTGCCCAGCCCGGCGGGTTCGCCGTTGTGCTCGCGGTCACGCCCGACGACCTCGTGGTCTTCGATCAGAACCTGTGGGGACGGCGGACGGTGGGCGTTGCCGGGCGGGTCTCGCTGTCAGATGTCGATGAGATCGCGGTCACCGAGCGATTGGGCCCCACCAAGGTCGAATTCCGCCTCAACGACGGGCGCCGATGGCGGTACCTGGTGCACCGCTGGAGCGATGTCCGGGGTGCACTGCCCGCACCGCTTGTGGCCTAACCGGCCCCGGGTGATCGCTCAGCGGTCCCGAACCCACAGCTCGTTGGTGAACTCAGGGGCGAAACCCATGGCCCGGTAGAACGGCAGGTCTGCTCCCACCCAGGCCACCTCGGCGCCGAGGGCGGCAACCCTGCGCAGAGACTCCAGCACGGCCGCAGCCCCGAGCCCCATCCGCCGGTAGGCGGGGTCGGTGGCCACGGGCTCCACGTAGGCAACGCGGTTCTCCGGC
>CAZKYJ010000544.1:3176-4232 GCA_964556355.1 uncultured Verrucomicrobiales bacterium
GCACGATCCACATCCCGGCGAACGACGCATAGTCGCCGTTCGGGGCCACGGCCACGATGGTCAGGTCCTTACGGAACCCGGGCGCCTCCTGCATGCGGGCCCGCCCCGGAATCTCTTCATCGGGCGGTAACCCCTCGTGGTCGAAGCCACGCCACAGCACGGCATTGATCTTGGCCAGATCGTTGTCGTCGTCGAGACTCTGCAGCCGGAATCCGTCTGGCAGGTCGGGCACGACCACGCCGGCGTCGAGGAGGAAGCGAGAGTGGGGCTCGTCCATCCGCTCCTCGTGGGTGAACCCACCCGCCTTGGCCAGCTCGATGACATCGAGGTCCGCCTCATTGATGAACAGCCCGATGATGTCTCGCTCCAGTGACCGGGACCGTCCACCGAAGTGCTCAACGGCATAGTCGAACATCGGGCGGTGGAGGTGCTCGAACCCGGGCCGGGTCTGGAGGTAGCCGAAGGCGAGGCTGTGCTCGAAGTTGACCATGCCAACGATCTCGCCGTCCTCCTCAACGACACCGATCCGCTCGAGCGGCAGGCCCTCGATCAACGGGTGGTAGTGCATGTACACCCAGCGGGGCTCTAGCCAGTTGCGCAGGACGCGGCCCGGCTCGTACACCTCGATGAGGAACCGGCGGATCGCATCGAAGTCGGTGGCGTGGTCGTAGGGGCGGAAGCCCACTACATGTTCCGCCGGTAGCGCCCGCCCACGGCGTACAGGGCATCGGACAGCTGCCCGAGCGACGCCACCTTGGTCGCCTCCATGAGCCCCTCGAAGGTGTTGCCCCCCTCGAGTGCGGTCTTCGCCAGCCGGTCCAGCGCCGGCTCCGCCTCCTTGGCGTGGCGTGTCTTGAACGCCTCGACCGAAGCGATCAGCCGCCCCTTGTCCTCATCGGAGGAGCGGATGATCTCGTCGGGAATCACGAACGGCGATCCCTCGTCGGAGAGGAAGGTGTTCACCCCGATAATGGGCAGCTCCCCGGACAGCTTCATCCGCTCGTAGAGCAGCGACTCCTCCTGGATCTTGGACCGCTGGTACATCCGCTCCATGGC
>CAZKYJ010000545.1:0-4224 GCA_964556355.1 uncultured Verrucomicrobiales bacterium
GGATCTCGAAGCCACCCTGCACCGGGTTGTTCGGGTCGGTGCGGAAGAACACGCCGGAGTTGCAGCCCCGGCTCACCTTGAACTCGAGTTCGAGGATGAAGTCGCCCGCGGGCTCCCCGTACCAGAGGTAGCTACCCTCGGGGTGCCGGGCGAGTTCGGCGGGGCCGTCTTTTGACTTCTGCACGCGCCAGACCAGCGGGGTCTCGGGGGTGGTGAACCACCCGTCCATCGATTCGCCGTCGAAAATCGCCACGGGCTCGCCCGCCGACCCGGCTGCGAGCGGTTTGATCCTGATATTCTTCCACGCGACCTGGAAGGGACCCTGGTCTTTGCCGATGCTGTGGACCTGGAGGGAAAGGAACCCCTTGGGGTGGGTCTCGTAGATCGCCTCGTCGGTCAGGTCGGCGACCGGATTCCCGTTGATGAACGTCTGGATGCGCGGGCCATCGGCGACGACGCGATAGTGGTTCCACTCGCCATCTTTGAAGTGTTTATGCGGTTTGAGATCGGCTTCCGGGGTGAGCCAGCCGCGACCGGTGGCCTCGCCGTAGACATAGCCGGCCTCGGCACCGTTCGCCCCGGAGGCCTCGATCTCGATTTGCGGCCCGTTGACGCGACCATCGGGTTTCCCTCCTTGGGTCTTCGAGCGGATCTGCACGCCCGAGTTCAGCCGGTCGTGGACCTTGACGTCAAACTCGAGTTCGAAGTCCCCGTAGCTCTCGAGCGAGGAGAGGAACGAATTCGGGCTGCCGGCCGCGGTTGTGCCGACGATGGTGCCATCGACCACCTCGTAGGTGGCGGTGCCGTTGTTCTGTTTCCATCCTTCGAGCGTCTTGCCGTCGAAGAGGGATGTCCACCCTTCTGCATGGTGGTCGGCGAGGGCGGGAGAGACGGCGATGGCTGCAAGGAGCGCGAGGGTTCGATTCATCATGAATTGCTAGAACGTGGTGGGTGGCCGCGAGGTTTCACCCCGGGATCACTTTCGTTCGCCGGGTGCGGTTTCGCGACCAGGCGATGAGCCCCGCCACGACCGGGGGGATGACGAATAGGGTGGCGAGGAGCGCGATATTGAAGGTGAAGGTCAGGTTCATCACCCGGCTAATGGTCAGGTGAAAGACGATGAGCACGGCGCCCATGGCCGCGCTCCAGCGCGGGCCGATCAGCGCGAGGCAAGCGAAGAGCTCGAGGAAAAGCCCGGCGGCAAGCCCGGCGCGGGCGAGGTCGGGGTACTCCGTGAACGCGTGGGCGATGCGCGCGGTCAAGGCGTCGGCGAACCCGGCATCGGGCGGAAGTTCCTGGGTGGTGACGGTGTTGTAGAACTCCATGCGCTCGGCCTTCATGAGCTGGAGCGGGAAGTAGCGGGCATCGGAGATCCAAGCGAGACCCGAGACCTGCAGCTTGGTCAGCGCGGTCACGAGGTAGGTGGCCACCACCATCTGCTGGGCGGTGAAAAACGCCCAGCGCTCCCGGGTCAGCCAGGCCGAGCCCCAGCGGGGCGCCAGGGCGAGCGATCTCCATGAGCGATGGCGCAGCGCCCAAAAAACCGCGAACCCCCATAGCCCCAATGCGACGAGGGGGACGATTTGCAAATGGTGGGTGATGGCGCCCTGGGAGTTGTTCAACGTGCCGATCGAGACGGTGGCGAAGAGGATGACCGGGAGCGTGAGGAGGTCGGCAAATCCTGCGGCGAAGACGAGGCAGGCGAGCGCTAGGGCGGTCCGCGTGAGCTGGAAGGCCGTCGCACCGAAGGCGAGGGGTTCGCGGCCGCTCAACCACGTGAAGTCAAAGAGGTGGGCGAGACCGTTCGGGGACGGCTGTACGACGAAGGTCGTCATCCCAGGAAAGCTGAACCAGACGGCCAGCGCCAACCCGATCCGGGCGAGGACGAGTGGTGTGCGGTCGTAGGGGTGCGGTGAGAGCATTGCGGAAACCGGCTACGGGACGGAGATGGCGCCGACCGCGATCGGCTCGGATTCGGTGGTGTGCCCGCTCCCGTCGAGGACGAGATCGACGTGGCGGAGCTCGAGGGTGCCGATCTCCTCGAGCAAGGGCTTGCCCCCGGGGCGGGTGGTGTCGTAAAGCCAGCGCAGGGCGGTTTCTCCGGCCGGCACGCGCTCGCCGGCGGTCAGCGACGATTTTGGCTTGTCGAGCGCCTCGGAGATGGCCTCGAGCTCGTTGTCGTAGACCTTCTTCAAGCGGCTCGTGCGGACGTAAGTGATCGATTGAATCGGGACGGGGGCACCGGCACCGTCCGCCACGTAGACGTAGTAGGTCTTGTCGCTGAACTTGCTGTACATGGGGAAGTCCGAGAACGGGTAGCGTTCGCCCAATGCGAGTCCGAGTGCGGTGGCCAGTGCCAGCGGGACGAGCCCCACGAGCAGGCGGGCGGAGCGGCGCAGCGGGGGGAGGAGGCGTTTCAGGCGCGTGGTAAGGGGCGGATGGGACACGGGCGACCCGATGCTACAGCGGGGGTTGCAATCGGGCAAGGTCGCGGAACTTTGGCCCCCCTTTGGCGTCGGGAGCGCACTCCCCGCCGTATCCCCCTATCCCGCGTCATGCAGTATTCTCCGCTTTTTGTCCCTCTCGCTTTTGTGCTCCTCGGCTGTTCGGGTGACGGCTCCGGCACCGCTGGTGGCGATCCCGCGCCGCCGGCCGCGATGTCCCCCCTCGGCGAAAAGGTCGAAACGGTGACCGGCGGGCATACCCGGGCCGTCTGGTCGTGGCACCAAGGCAAGGACAACTCCGACACCTACGCCAGCGGCCAGCAGCATGTGCTCGTCGGCTTCGACTCGCGGGACGGCGGGGACGTGCGCACGTTCTTGGAGGAAAAAGACAACTATTCGCGCCCGATGCTCACGCCGGACGGGGAGACGATCCTCTTCACCAACAAGCACATCGAGCGCAAAGGTTCGGACAATCTGAAGCATTTTGACCCCGTGGTCTACCGGCTGCCGTGGGGCGGCGGGATGGACGATGTCTCGGAGGTCGCTTCGGGATTCCTCTGCGACCTGTGGGGCGATCCGGCGGACGGACGGGTCTGGGCCTACGTCGTCGGGGGCATCGTCCCCTCGAATCGCGCATCGCTCGAGGGGCGTTCGCTCGCGCGTTTCCCGCTCGATGCCCCGGACGAGCGGGAGGTGGTCTACGAGGGCGAAATCAGCCCCGACAACGTCCAGCTCTCGCGTGACGGCACCGCGGCCTCGGGGCTGTTCCCCTGGCCTGATTGCGGCGTGCTGGAATTGGACGCCGAGAACTGGCACAAGACGACGCTCGGCTGCTGGCCGTCGATGGCACCGGACAACAGCCAGATCTCGTGGGTATTCGACGGGGCGCACCGAACGCTCCAGATGTTTGGACCGGATCGCAAGGCGCGTTGGAACGTCGCGGTCAACGACGCTCCCGGGGTCGAAGGACGAGAGGTCTACCACCCGCGCTGGGCCAACGATCCCCGGATCGTGGCCATCTCCGGCCCCTACGGTGCGGGGGCGCCCGGAGAGAACCCGATCAGCAAAGGGGGAGGCCTCGCCGAGATCTGCATCGGCAGGTTCAACGAATCACTGTCGGCCATCGAGGCCTGGGTCAAGCTCACCGACAACACGACGGGCGATTTCTACCCCGACGTTTGGGTCGAGGGCGGCGAGTCGGTCTCGCTCGATCCGGGCAAGGTCGCCGCTCTGGCTCCGGGTGCCGTGTCGCCCGCCGTGACGGAGGTCGAGGCGTGGCCGGGCAGCGAGCCGCAGCCGGCCTTCATCTGGGACAACAACCTTGCCGAGAACAAGATCGGGAAGTCAGTCTTCCGGGTCGCCGCCAAGGGGATCGCCCGGTTCGATGCCCACAGCGCCATGCTGCTCGACGGGGGGAGCTTCGAGGCCGGGGCGGCGACTTTCGGTGCGGCGGGAGCGGCGATCGCCGGGGCGGGCGCGTTCGCCCTCGAGTTTCTCGCCCCCCGGGGCATCGCCCCGAACGCCCACGTGCTCGCCGTCGAGGCCGCCGACGGTTCCACGCTTTTCGAATTTACTTCCAGCGATACCGAAATGGCCGCGGCCCTGGTGGAGGGAACGGGGGGGGCGGCGGTCGGCGCGAGCACCGCGCTCGTCGGTGAAGCGGTGCACATTTTGGTCATCGCGGACGGCACCTCACTACGGTTGTGGACCGACGGTGCCGAGGTCGCCAGTTCGCCGACTGGTCCGCTCGAACTCGCGGCATGGCAGGGTGCGAGCGTGG
>CAZKYJ010000546.1:0-3373 GCA_964556355.1 uncultured Verrucomicrobiales bacterium
GTCGAGCCCCCGGCGCTCGAACTGCCGGTTGATCTCCACCAGCTCGGGCATCTCGGTGAGGCACGGTCCGCACCAGGTCGCCCAGAAGTTGATGAGCCGGAGTCCTTCTTCGGGGCCCTGGGCGATTGTCTTCAGCAGGGTGGCGTCCGCTTTTTCCAAGGTCACCGGGCGCTGCTTCCAGGCCTCATCGGACTTGGCTCGACCGTCCCGTTTCGCCGCCCACTTCGTCGAGCAGCCGAAAGCGCGGGTCTCCGCAACCGGGGGCGGGTTGCCGGCCAGCACGGCGTCGATGGCGTCCCGGGCGTCGTGCGATTTAATCTCCTCGCCGGACTCGTCGTCGTCGATCCTACCGGAGTAGCGAAGCCGGCGTTCCTTGTCGAAGACGAAGAGATGCGGCGTGGCCCGGACGCCCATCGCCTTGGAGAAAGTTTGGGTTTCGCCGTCGTAGAGGTAGGGGAAGGTGAATCCGTAGGTCCTGGCGTGTGCGACCATGCCCTCGAGGTTGTCATTGTGGATGGCGTAGCCGAGCTCGTCGAGCCGCACGGCCTCCGGGTCGTTCGGCGATACCGCCACGAGCTGGAAGCTCCGGTCGGCGTAGTGGGCGACGAGCTTCTTGACCCGCTCCTCGTAGGCCTGGGCGGTGGGGCAGTGGTTGCAGGTGAAGAGGATCGCCAAGACGTCCGCAGCCGCGTAGTCGGCGGGCGTGTGGGTGGCGCCGTCGATCCCGGGCAGTTCGAACGGGGGGAGCGGCGATCCGGTGGCGAGCGTTTCGATGTCCTGCGCCCGACCTTGGGCGGCGAGCGCGAGGACGCAGAGGAGAGCGGGGATTCTGAGCATCCCCGACGATCCGGGTTGCCCGGGGGATTGCAAACCCGCCGGTCCCGGCCGGCTAGGGTTTCGGCGGGAGGTTATCCGCGACGTAGGCGCCGCGACGCCCCATGGGTTTCGGGAAGCCGGTCGTCGTGTCCTTTGCGGTCTGGAGTTCCATCTCCGAGTTCAGCTCGGCGCCGAGGATGATGGCAAACCCGGTGAGGTAAAACCAGAGCAAGAGCAGCACGATGGCGCCGAGCGACCCGTAGGAGGCGCTGTAATCGCTGAAATTTACGGCGTAGTATGAGAGTCCGGCCGACGCGAGCACCCAGAGCGCCGTGGCCACCAACGAACCGGGGGTGACCCATCGCCATTTGGCATCCTTCCGGTCGGGGCCGAACCGGTAGAGGGTGGAGATGGCCACGGTGGCGATGGCGAAGAGGATCGGCCATCGGACGAATGCGATGAAGCCTTCGGCGAAGCGTCCGAGTCCCAAGAAATTGAGGGCGATGGGGGTGACGACCAACAAGCCCACGGCGACGACGATGAAAACAGCGGCACCCAAGGTGAGGCCGAGACCGACGAGCTTCGACTTGATGAACCCGCGCCTGTCGCGTTCGCCATAGGCGATGTTCATCGCCGTGACGAGCGCGTCCATCGCTTTCGAACCGCCCCAGATCGCGATGAGGATCGCGATGATCGCGCCGATCCCGGCCGCCTTGTCGCTGGAGGCGACGCGGGTGAGCTCGGTGTCGATGAGCTTGAGTGCGTCGGGAGGCACCAGTCCGCCCAGCTCTTTCACCTGGCGGGTGACGTCGGAGGGATCGGCCACCAGACCGTAGAGCGAGACGACGACGCCGAGGGTGGGGACGAGTCCCATGAGGATGTAGAACGCCACCGCCGCCGAAACGAAGCTGGCACGGTCTTCCGCGACCTCCGCCTTGACCCGGAGGGCGATGTCGATCCAGCCCCGTTTGGGGATCTCCGTCGGCTTTTCCGCGCTGCGTCCGCGCGGGTGTGCCTCCATGGTGGGTTCCTCGTCGGCCATCGGCTACTCTTCCTCGTCGTAGCCGGGGGGCTTGGCGGTATCGAAGAGTTCGGCTTCGGCCTCGGAGAGTTCCTCGGCAGTATCGGGGCGGGGGAGTCCTTTGTTGGAAAGGAGCGGCTCGGGAAGCTCGCCATCGGGCGGCGTCATGAGCGGACCGGGCGGTGGGCTCCCCTCAGTGTCGGGTGATGGATGATCGTTCATTACCTAACCCACTACGTCGCTGGGGCGGGGGGGATGCCCGCGAACCGCCTACGTCCGGGACGGGTCGCGGATGACGAGCAGCCGGATCTCGGTCATGTCTTCGATGGCAAACTTGATGCCCTCGCGCCCGAGACCGCTGTCCTTCACGCCGCCGTAGGGCATGTGGTCGACCCGCCACGACGGGACGTCGCCGATGACCACCCCGCCGACGTCGAGCGTGTCCCAGGCCTTCTGGATCTTGTAGATATCACGGGTGAAAATGCCGGCCTGGAGCCCGAAAGCGCTGTCGTTGGTGCGGGCGAGCACCTCGTCGAAGTCGCTGAACTTGCTCAGCACCGCGACCGGGCCGAAGGCCTCTTCCGTGCAGACTTTAACGTCGCGCGGGACGTTCTCCAGCAGGGTGGCCTGGAGCATTGCCCCCTCGCGTTGCCCGCCGCAGAGGAGGGTGCCCCCTGCCTCGACGGCGGCCTGGATCCAGCCGTCCAGCCGCTCGGCCTCTTTCACGGCGATCATCGGACCGATGAAGGTTTCCTCGCTCTTCGGATCGCCGGATTTGAGTCCTCTGACGGCGGCGGTGAGCTGGTCGCGGAAGCTGTCGTAGATGTCCTCGTGCACCATGATCCGCTGGACGCTGATGCAGCTCTGGCCGCTCTGGTAGTAGGCGCCGTGGACGATGCGACCGACGGCGTCCGCGATGTCGGCGTCGCGATCGACGATGCAGGCGGCGTTCCCGCCGAGTTCGAGCACGATCTTCTTCTTGCCGGCCTTGGCCTTGAGATCCCAGCCGACGCCGGGGGAGCCGGTGAAGGAGAGGAGCTTGAGGCGGTCGTCGGTGGTGAAGAGGTCGGCGCCGTCCCGGCTGCATGGCAGGACGGAAAACGCACCCTCGGGGAGGTCGGTCTCGGCCAGGATCTCGCCGATGATGATCGCGCCGATGGGGGTGCGGCTCGCCGGCTTGAGGACGAAGGGACATCCGGCCGCGAGCGCGGGGGCGACTTTGTGGGCCGTGAGGTTGAGGGGGAAGTTGAAGGGCGAAATGAACGAACACGCGCCCACCGGGACACGCTTCCACATGCCGGAGTAACCCTTGGCGCGCGGGGAGATCTCCAGGTTCATGACCTCGCCATGACCGCGCACCGACTCCTCGGCGGCGACTTCGAACGTGTCGATAAGTCGGGAGACTTCGCCGCGGCTGTCGTTGATCGGCTTGCCGGCCTCGATGCACAAGGCGATGGCCAGCTCCTCGGCACGCTCGGTGAAGCGCTTGACGCAGTGGTTCAAGATCGCCTTGCGCTCGAAGGGGCGCATCTCGGC
>CAZKYJ010000546.1:3383-4218 GCA_964556355.1 uncultured Verrucomicrobiales bacterium
ATCGGCTTGGTCGCCCTGTCGGCGGCGGCGATCCCGTCTGAAATGGCCTCGGCACCCGCGAGGGCGACCCGCGTGGCGACGTCGCCGGTGAACTTGTCGATGACTTCGAGGTCGGCGTTGGGTTGCTCGGCTTTGTTCGCGAGGTAGTAGGGGTATCTTTCGGCTAGACTCATCAGGGATTGGGGATTCGTGGTTCGACGTTCTCCGGTGCCGTTAGAGCGCGGCCGCCCGGTCCTTGATCTCGTGAAAGAGGACCCGGTCGTTGTCCGAGTAGTCGATGGGCAGCTCGATGAGCTGCACGCCGCCCTCGTCGAGGCATTTCTCCAACAACGGGACGAAACCGTCGGCAGATTCCACGCGGTTGCCTCTGGCGCCGTAAGCCTCGGCGTACTTCACGAAATCGGGGTTCCCGTAGTCGAGCCCGAAGTCTTCGAAGCCGGCTTCTTTCTGCTTCCACTTGATCATCCCGTAGGCGTTGTCACGGAGGATGAGGACGACGATGTTCAGCTTGAGCCGGACGGCGGTTTCCATTTCCTGGGAATTCATCATGAAGCCGCCGTCGCCGCAGATCGAAATCACTTTCCGGTCGGGATGGACGAGGCACGCGGCCATCCCCGATGGCAGGCCGGCACCCATGGTGGCCAGCGCGTTGTCGAGGAGCACGGTGTTCGGGCGCTTGGCGCGGTAGTTTCGCGCATACCAAATCTTGTAGACCCCGTTGTCGAGGGCGATGATGCCATCGTCGGGCATGACCTTGCGCACGTCGCCGACCATCCGCTGCGGGTAGATGGGGAAGCGGTCGTCGTCGATCCCCTCCAAGAGGTGGGCGTCCATT
>CAZKYJ010000547.1:0-4213 GCA_964556355.1 uncultured Verrucomicrobiales bacterium
TTTTGTCCTCCCCGTCTTCGGCCTCAGCGTCACCGTCCCCCGCCACATCGCTACCCGCGACGAGGCTGATCTCCAGCGCCGATTCCTCGATCGGCATCGAATCAAAGATCACTTCCACGGCGGCCTCGGTCGCCGCCCGATAGATGGCAGGAAGTTTCGGTGAGATTGCGATCATCGGCGAAAAACACTCAAAGCGGGTGCCCGGCGAGGCCTCGACCGGATCGAATGCTATCTCCAGATGGTGATGGAGGATGCTGATCGCCTGGACCGTCTGACCAAATCTTTCAGCGGGGAAAATGAGCCACCCGGGAGGATCGTCGGTAGCGCTCAGTTCCACCCAGCTCGTAGATCGGAGATTTGTGCCGACCTCCTCGAGGAACCGGGCGGCCTCGCGGGTGTGCCAGTGCTCCGGAAAGCATTCGTCCTGCAGCAGCCGGGTCCTGGCGAGCTCCGAACGGCGCTCCTCACCCTTTTCCAACAGGAACTCCCAAACGAGTGCGCCGAGCGACAGCCGCCGCGACCCCGCGGCCATCAGACGTTGGTAACGCTCGGCGGAACTCCCGACCCGCTCGAAGATCTCGTCGGTCCACGCCCGCGGTGCTTGAACGCTGATAGCCGCCTGCTGTCCCGAGGCGCGTGGACTAATAGTGATCGTAATGGGTTCGCGAACTGACTCGGGAGCCTTGGGTTGCCCCCCAACCAAAAGACATATCTCCGGTGATAATCCGCACGCAAGCCGCGGTCGCGCTTCATTGAATTCCACAATCCGGCGCTCGACGATCTCGCTCGGGCGAAATACCGGACGCGCGCTCCACGCCGCGGGGATCCGAACTGCCGACTCCTCCGCCCCGAACTGGTGGACCGACGGGTTGCCAACCCGCCCGAGTTTCTTCAGCGAAACGATGAAAATGAGGCTCTCGCCGAGGGGCACGAATTCGCTTGCTTCAGTCCCTTCGGCGGCGGGGATCTCGACGCGGTGGCTCTGGAGCACGGAGCCTCTACGGATATCGAGCGCGAGACGCGCACGACATCCTTCGATGATGTCGTTCGAGACCAGTCCCACCTCTCCCCCCGGTAGGGCGACCCGACAATCGGGTAGCGGCCGCGCCGCGGTGAACCACTCGACGAATCGTTCTTCCAGCCGTTCTTCGTCATTGAACGAGTCCTCGAAGAGCTCCCCATAGAGCGCGGGGGCTTCGGAGCCGTCCACCGACAGCACCAGGCGGGAAATCGGGCGATCCGCAGTCCCCACCAGCGAAAAATCGAAGCTTCCATCGTAGCCCGGATGAAGGAGGAGGTAGGGCTGGGTGGAAACGGGGACAGGAGGCGACACGACGGACGGAATGGAGGGAACGGTTCTGGAGACGCGCAGCTTGCTGGCACATTACAATCACGCAACCGGCGTGAAATGGGAATCTTCCGCAGACCCACGTGCGTGCGGCGATGCCTGGCGAAAGCCTCAAGTCCACCTGCAATTTATTTAGTCTGACTAAAATATGGGTGCCCGATCGAGGCTTAGGAGATGCCTAGAAGTTCGCGGATCTCGGACTCGGTGACCCCGGTTGCGAGGGGAGCCGCATCCTCTGGACGGTCGAGAATCTGGTCGGCGATTTTCTGTTTCTTCTTTTTCAGGAGCATCATCTTCTCCTCGATGGTGTTTCGCATGATGAGGCGGTGCACGAAAACGGTTCCGGTCTGGCCGATGCGATGGGCGCGGTCGGAGGCCTGGTTCTCGACGGCAGGGTTCCACCAGGGGTCGAGATGAAAAACGTAGGAGGCGCGGGTCAGGTTGAGGCCCGCTCCCCCGGTCTTAAGGCTGATGAGGAAGGTGGAGGGTCCCGTGCCATCTTGGAACGATTCGACAAGGTGCTTGCGCTGGGCAGTGGGGACGGAGCCGTCGATGCGGAGGATGGCGTGATCGCCTGCGGCCAGCTCGGCTTGGAGGATGTCCAAGGCCGTGACGAACTGCGAGAAAACAAGGGCGGCGTGCCCCTCGGCGGCGAGCTCCCGAAGGCTGGAGACGAGATGGGCGATCTTCGGGGCATCGCGGCGGTCGGCCGCCGGGTCGAGGATGGCAGGAGATATGCAGACCTGGCGGAGGCGGGTGAGCGCGGCGAGGGCGACGATGCCCGCCTGCTGCGAGGGCTTGTCGGCGTAGGCTGTCTCGACCTGACTGCGCACCTCGGCGACGGTCCGCGTGTAGATCTCGCGCTGGAGGCGGGTCATCTCTAGCCGGGTATCGCTCTCGATTTTCGGCGGAAGCTCGTTGAGAATTCGGTCTTTGGTCCGACGGAGGACGAAGGGTCGGGCGCGACGGACGACCGGGGCGTCGGGATTGTCTTTGGCTTGGGCCATGAACTTTGTCCGGTCACCGAAGATCCCGGGCAAGGCGAGTTCGACGACGGAGAAGTATTCGCCGACGTGGTTTTCCATAGGGGTGCCGGTGAGGCAGATGCGAAAGCGGGCGTCGAGCTGCCGGATGGCCTTGCTACGGGAGGCGCCATAGTTCTTGGCGGCCTGCGCCTCGTCGAAAATGAGGACGTCGAAGCGGATTGCTTTGAGTTTCTCCAGGTCGCGCCGCACGAGATCGTAGCTGGTGAGGACGACGTCAGCTCGCGTCACGGGGCCGATCGCCCGCCGGCTTCCCACGTATTCGTAGACGAGAAAATCGGGGTAAAAACGGGCGAGTTCAGCGGCCCAGTTGAAGAGGAGAGTGGGCGGCAGGACAATGAGATGCGGGCGTTTCTCTGACGGTGCCGGATTGCCGAGAGCGGCGATCTCTGCCACCTGCCCCTCCTTAAGCCCTGCGAGAAACCCGATCGCCTGGAGCGTTTTCCCGAGTCCCATATCGTCGGCCAGAATCCCCCCGAAGCGGTGGCGATAGAGGTAGGCGAGCCATTTGTAACCCGCCTCCTGATAGGGGCGCAACTCGGCGAGGAGCCTGGTGGGGAGGGGTGCCCGGTGGTCGAGTTCGCCGGAGCGGAGCGAGTCGATAACGGCCTGCTCCGACGGCGGAAGTCGTAGGTTAGCGCCCTGTTTTACGAGATCGAACCAATCGAAAATCTGCAGGCGCGGGATGGGCGAGGGCGGCCCATCATCGTCCGTCGGGCGATGCATGGCGCGGACGCGGGCGAGGAGCCGGCGGGAGGCGCTGTCGATGAGGCGGAGCGGCGCGCCCGAACCCGCGGGCGGCTGGAGAAGCCCGCCGGTGATGAGCTCTCTCCACCGGCCCGCAGGAATTTCGAAGCCGTCGCAGCAGACTTCGGGGTGGAGTTCGAAGAAATCGATGCGCCGGTGATCGCTGCCGTCGTACACTTGGACGGCGTCGGCCACGATGTCGATCTGCAGAGAGACGGTCTCGATCGGACCGTCATCAACCCGCAGCTCGATCCCCCGATCGTCACAATCGGCCTTGAGGTCGGGAAGTGCTTCGGCCACAGTGCATTGCCGGGCGGTGAAGGCGACGGTGTCTTTTCCGATGACAAGCTTGGGCGTTTCGTCGCCACCTTTGGTCAAATGCCAACCGACGAGCCCGAGGGCTTCGAGCCCTTTGACCTCGGCTTGGGAGAAGGTGAGGAAAGCCGGGAGCGATTCGTGGGGGGATGCCTGGAGAACCGTGGCATCCCAGCTGGCGACCAGCTTGACGACGTTCTCCAAGTAGTCGCGGCAGGAGCTTCCCCAGCGCTCGTGCTGTAGGTTGGGGTCTTCCATCGCTTCTTCGAGCGCGGCGCGACGGGCCTCGGGAGAGCAGCCGGCAGCGAGGATTCGCCACGTGCCCCGCTCGAGGCCGAGGCTCCGCTTCTTGGCCGAAAACAGGCTTCCGGAATGATCCCAGCGGAGCGGCTCGAGCATCTGCGCGCAGGTGTGGATCCAAAGCTGCGGAATGCCCCCGACCGTGATCTCCGGGACGAGGGTGAGGCGCTCTCCGGGAGACCCGGTGAGAACCGAGATGTTCCGTTGGAGCGGGATATCGGGGATTTCCGCGACCGGCGTCTCGTCGTGGAAGAGGCGCAAAGCTCGGCGATCGACGCTACAGTTCCGCACGGAGGTGGTGGCGAGTTGGACACCGATCTGGTTAAAGTATGCGGTGGTGAAATCGCTACCGCCAAAGATAGGAAACCCTTCGCCACCCCCACCTTAGGCACCCTCGATGGCGGTGTCGAAGGCGGCGTAGCGGGCGGCTTCCGAGACGATGAACCACGGGCATTCCGCC
>CAZKYJ010000548.1:0-4201 GCA_964556355.1 uncultured Verrucomicrobiales bacterium
GCGATTTACCAGATCCTGTCGCTTGTCGGCCGCTTCCTCTTCGAGAAAGTCCAGGACGGCCTCCGGGTAGCCGGGGCGGTAGCGCACGTAGTCTTCCACCCGGTTCGAGAATCGTTGGGTCGGATCGTTTGCCATGGCCAGTTCCATTTATCGCACCCATCCCGTCCCGCGCCACCGGCGATCGTCCGGCATGCGGGGAGGTTTTACAAAATCGGCAGAAGCTGGTAGCGATGGGGCGCTGCCCACCACGCTCGTGTCCCGTCACCGATCTACGATCTTTTCGCTTGCCGCGCTGGCGCTCGCCATCGCGGGGTGGACCAGCGCGCTCGTTCTCTGGAAGGCTCCGCCACCGGCCGCAGAAGTGATCTACGTGGAGGTCCCTCCTCCACCGTTGCCCCCGCCCCCCGAGCCACCCAGATTCGAATCGTTGCTCGCCTCGCCCGGGTTTGCGCCGGCGGCCGTGGGCGCCTGTCTCCTCGATGGATCGGGAGAGATCATCTACGCCTCGCCGCTCGCCCGGACCGCGCTCGCCCCCGCGTCGACGTTGAAAACGGTCACCACCGCCACCGCGCTCGAAGTCCTCGGACCCGGATTCGTTTTCGACACCCGTATCGTGGCCGCCGCGCCCCCCGGTCCAGACGGATTGCTCGACGGCGACCTCTTCCTCGTCGGCTCCGGTGACCCGACCCTCGCCCCGGGCGACCTCGCCACCCTGGCGGAGGCGATGCGCGACAGCGGCCTCGCCCACGTGACGGGCAACATCGTGGCCGACGCCACCGTTTTTCCCGAGGCAGCGGCCAGCGATCATTGGAACTGGGGCGACGTCGGCAACGCCTACGGGGCGGGCGCGTTCGGGATCAACCTGGGCCACAACCGCTTCACCGCCCGCTTCGAGCCCGGCGAAGACGTCGGCGCGCCCGCCCGCTTCCTCGGCAGCGCGCCGCCGCTACCCGGGATTGCGTGGATCAATCTCGTGACCACCGGAGAGCCCGGGTCGGGCGACGGCGTCGTCATCCACGGCGGTCCCTACACCTCCGCCATGACTCTACGGGGAACGGTCCCGCACGGCGTGGCGGAGTTCGAGGTCGGCGGCGCCATCCCCGATCCGCCGGCCCTCGCCGCGGCCATTCTCCGCTCGCGTCTCCTTGATGCGGGGGTCGTGGTGGACGGAGAGGCGGTGGTCCGGGGAGCGAATGCCCCGGCCGACGGGGTGACCCTGACATCGCACCAGTCGCCCACCGTGGCGGCGATTCTCCCCCACCTTCACCAGGTGAGCGACAACCTCGAGGCGCAGTGCCTCTATCTCACGATCGGCAACGCCAAAGGCTCCGACCCCGCCGACGCCGTCATCGGCCACTGGGAGACGCGTGGCCTCGCCTTCGACGGCATCCGCCTCCTCGACGGCAGCGGCCTCGCTAGAGCCAACACCATCCGCCCGATCGACCTCGCCCGGGTGGTCTTCGCCGCCCGCCACGGCTCCCAGGGCGCCACGTTCTTCGAAAGCCTCGTGGAACACGGCGACGTCCGCTCGAAAGGTGGCGCCATGTCGGGCGTCCGTGCGCAGGTGGGATTTCTCACGCTCCCCGACGGGCGGGAGATCACCTTTTCACTCATCGCCAACGCCCTCCCACCGGGAGCGAGCATCTGGGAGCTGCGCGACGCGCTGCTAGAGCGCGCGACCGGACGGGAGTAGGGAGCTCACTGTCCCTTGGCCGATTCGATCTTGCGGAGCAGCTCCGAACGCCGGGCGTCGTGCGCCGCCTTCGCACTCTGGTAGCCGCCGGCCTTTTTCGCCGACGTGATGGCTCCGACGATGGCCACGCCGATGAACACCAGCCCGAACATCACGAAGATCGAGGGTGCCCCCATCGCGCTGGCGGCGATCATCCAGACGATCCCCGCCACCACGGCGAAGCCGCCCATCGCCACCGATATCCCCGTGTGGGGAATCGAGCGGTGCCCGTCCTTGTCCTGCACCATGAACCCCTCCCGGCGCTGCGCCCACTCGCGGTCGAGCTGCTCGAGTTCGTTCTGGGCCTGGATAACCTTGAGGTCACCGGCGATGTTCTCCAGCAATCGCGTGTGGGTCACGCTCTGATCGTGCACCACCTCCAGCTTCGACCCGCAGAAATTGCAGGTCACGAAGCGCACGTCTTCGTTCAGCGTGAGATCCGAGCCGCACCCTTGGCAGGCCAGTTTGACGATTTTCGTTCCCATTGTCCTGAACCATGAACACTTTCCCCGGCGTTCGCAGGTGAAAAATCCGCGAGTGTTTGCAATGGGAACGCAGGCGGTTTTACTGGGAAATGCCCCGAATCCCCCGACTGCTCGCCGCCCTCCTCTTCGTCCTCCCCGCGCTCGCGGTGGCCAAGCCCAATATCGTCTACATCCTCCTTGATGACGCCGGCTACGGCGACCTCGGATGCTACGGGCAGACGAAGTTCGAAACACCGAACATCGACCGCCTCGCCACCGAGGGGATGCGATTCACCCAGCACTATTCCGGTTCCACCGTGTGCGCGCCGACCCGCAGCGTCCTGATGACCGGCCTCCACACCTGCCACACGCCGGTGCGGGGCAACCGCGAGCACAAGCCGGTCGGACAAGAACCGATCCCTGCCGACACCTTCACCATCGCCGAGGCCTTGAAAGCCGCCGGCTACGCCACTGGAGCATTCGGGAAATGGGGGCTCGGCTACCCCGGCTCGGAGGGAGACCCGATCAACCAGGGATTCGACCGCTTCTACGGGTACAACTGCCAGCGCAACGCCCACACCTACTACCCAAAATTCCTTTATAGCGACCTCGAGGAGGTGCCGCTCGACGGACAGACCTACAGCCACGACCTCATCATGGAGCAGGCGCTGGAGTGGGTGCGCGAGGCGGCCAATTCCGGCGCGCCGTTCTTCTGCTACCTGCCGGTGGCCATCCCGCATGCCGCGATGCAAGTCCCGGATGAAGACAGCGACCCTTTCCTGGAGAAATTCGCCCGGTTCAACGACAAGGTAGGCAAATACGCCGGCACCGAGGTGAAGAACCCCGCCGCCAAATTCGCGGGCATGATGACCCGGCTCGACCGCGACATCGGACGCCTCATGGCAGAACTTCGCGAGCTGGGAATCGATGAGGACACGCTCGTCATGCTCAGCTCCGACAACGGCCCACACCAAGAAGGCGGTCACGTCCCCGACTTTTTCGACAGCTCGGGCGGCCTCCGGGGACACAAGCGCGACCTTTTCGAAGGCGGAATCCGCGCCCCGCTCATCGCCCGCTGGCCGGGACAGATCGATGCGGGCACCACCTCCGACGTGATCTCCGCCCACTGGGACATGTTCCCGACGTTTTGCAACGTGGCCGGCATTCCCACGCCGGATGGGCTTGACGGCATCAGCCTCGTGCCCACCCTCACCGGCAAGGGCGGCCAGCAGGAACATGCCTACCTCTACTGGGAGTTTTACGAAGGCGGTGGAAAGCGCGCCATGCGGAAGGGCGATTGGAAAGCCGTGCAGCTCGACCTCGCGAAGAAGGCCGATCCGCCTGTCATGCTTTTCAATCTAGCAGAAGACCCAAAGGAGAAGCGCAACCTGGCCGATGCCAACCCGGGTGTCGTCGCCACCGCGCGGGAGATCTTCCAGTCGGCCCACACCCCTTCGCCCGTCTGGTCTTGGAAGGCGCAGGGGCGGTAGGACGCGCCCCGAGGCTCTCCGCACCCGAGCGCTGAGAACCCACGACAGGCAAGGGACTTCGTCCTGCCCGCTGAACTCGCCGCACCGCGGCTTCTTCGGGCGGGGTGAGGCCGTTCGCTGCTTTCGCTCGGCCCCTCGCCGATCGAGTCCGCACGGACAAATCCCGCGGGTCGCCTAACCTCCCATCGGGGGGAGCGACACCCTCCAAGCCGGGTCCGATCGCCCTGATCGGCCACTGCGGGGCGTACCCCGCGGATCCGTCGTTTGACCACGCCACGCCGCACGGGCGCCGGGGCAGCTCCGCCGCCTTGCTCGGCGGAAGGCTGCACCCGCACGAAATGGTCGCCCGCGCCGCGCCCCGCTCGATGCGGTCGAACAGCGCATTTCCTCCGGAGATTGAATAGATCGCCCACGAAGGTGTCCGATATATGTTATGAAAACATCTGCCATCGGAATCGTTTCACTCGCCGCCGCCGTGTCCCTCGCCGCCCCCGCGGTCGCGGGAGACGACACCC
>CAZKYJ010000549.1:0-3957 GCA_964556355.1 uncultured Verrucomicrobiales bacterium
GCGAGGAGTTCGGCGTCGGTCAGCGCCGACGCCCCCCGGGCGGCAAGCTTCTCCCGCGGCCGTTCCTCCTCGGGGAGGTCGTGGATGCGGGCGTGGGCAGCGGGGTGGGGGGTGGGCACAAAGCGAGGCTACGGAATCACCGTGCTTCCGGCAAGCCCCAATCGCGAACCGCTCGGAAGTGCCGAAAACTGACCGGGGGAACCGGCGCAAGATCGCCTGGCGAAGCCTTTTATGCAGAACCGGTGGGCCTAGAACGCCATCGCGGCCTCGTTGGCAGGATCGAAGTCCTCGAAGAAGGCGCGATCCTCGTCATCGCCCGCCTCGCCCGCTGCCCGGAGCGGCCGCGGGCCGGGATCTTCCTTCTTCTGCAAGGCCCGGCGCAGCTTTCTGAGGGCGATGTTTTGGAGCTGCCGAATCCGTTCGCGCGTGACGCCGAACTCTTGTCCGACCTCTTCCAACGTTTTCGGCTTCTCGCCGTTGAGGCCGAAGCGGGCGTCGATGATCTTGTGCTCGCGGTCGTCGAGCACATCGAGGAGCCCGTCGAGCTGTCCATGCATGTTCTTGTGGGCGAGCTGCTCCAATGGGGTCTGGGCGCGGTCGTCGCCGATGATCTCGCCGAATTCGGTGTTGTCGTCGTCGCTGATCGGGGCATCGAGCGAAGCGGGGCGCATGGAGGCAGCTTTGAGCTGCGAGAGCTTGCCGCGGTCGATCCCGATCTCTTCGGCGAGTTCGTCGTCGGTCGGCTCGCGCCCGAGTTCCTCGCTCATCGACATGGAGACACGGCGCATCTTGGAGATCTTGTCGACCATGTGGACGGGCAGCCGGATGGTCTTCGACTGGTTGGCGAGGGCGCGCTTGATCGACTGCTTGATCCACCAGGCGGCATACGTCGAGAGCTTGCCCCCCTTGTTGTGGTCGAATCGTTCGACCGATTTCATTAGCCCGATGCTGCCTTCCGAGATGAGATCGAGGAGGGGGAGACCGTAGTTCGAGTAGTCTTGGGCGATCTTCACGACGAGCCGGAGGTTCGCGCGGATCATGTGCGCTCTGGCTTCGGCGTCTCCAACCTTGATGCGGTCGGCGAGTTCAATCTCCTGCTGAGGGGTGAGGAGGGCGGTTTTACCAATTTCCCGGAGGTAGATTTTGATCCCTCCGTCAAGCTCGAGGTTTGACATAGGCGTTCGACTGTTGGTGCGGTTGCGGGTTGTGTTGTTGGGTTGAAACCGGGTCCTTTCGTCGCAGTGGGCTTAGGAAAATGGGGAAGCGCTGAATCCTCTAGCAGCGGGAGGCGCTCTTCGTTGACCACCCCGTTAGATGAAATTTGGGAGGGCGCGTCAACAACATTCTGAACGCAACCAAAGCCATTTTATCAAAATTATGGTAAAGATGGCAAGACATTTTTGAGATCCGATGGAACTTCGTCTTTTGGAGATCGCCAGGGAGTGGGGAAATCCCGGACTGACCGGGGACTATACACCGAGTTTTCGCCATTTCTGGACAAGTCGCAATTTTTTTTGAACAAGATAGCAACGTGCGTGTCACGGGGCGGTTCGTCGGGGTGGGGGCGATTCGGATTGAGCTTCTCGCGGGCTTTGCGTAGTCTGGAGTGTGAACGTTGTTACGGGGACAGGATTGGCTTTCGGGTGGTGGAGGTGGGCGCGCGGGCTGGCCATCGGGGTGGCCGTTGGATTCGCGGGTGGGGCGTCGGTTGCTCAGGAGGCTCCCGAAGCGGTGGGTGCCGCGGTGCAGGATGCCGTCGAAGCTGCGGGGGATGCCGCGGCGGGCGAAGAGGTGTCGCCGACACTGCTGACATTGCGAAGCACTCTCCGAAGCCAGGATATCGTGAGGAAGGCGATGGCGGAAAAGCAGCTGGCGCTCGCCGAGGCCGTCAGCGACGAGCAAAAGGCGATCGTCATGGCCGATATCGGGGAGCTTGAGCGTCGGCTGGCCGATTTGCAGTCCAACTTTGCGGCGACGGCGACCGGGATCGACATGGAGGCCGCCGGCATGCGGCCGAAGGAATCTTTCAACCTCGGCGCCGAGCTCGACGAGTTCATGGAGCCGATCATTTCGGAGCTGAAAAAGCTGACCGAGCAACCGCGGCAGATCGAGCAACTCCGCAACGACATCGACTACTATGGGCAGCAGCGCGACGCGATCGAGGCCGGTCTGAGAAACCTGACCCAAACCCGCGAGATGGCGGTAACCGCGGAGGTGCGGGACGCTCTCGATCTGGAGATCGAAGGTTGGGCCGAGCGTCTCGCCGAGCGGGAGAGCCGGGTGGAGCTCTTGACCCACCAGCTGGATGAACTCCTCGGCAAGCAGAAGTCGTTTTTCGAGACGGCCACCAACGCGGTCAGCGCGTTCTTCCGCACCCGGGGGCGAAATCTCCTCATGACGGTGGGCGTGTGTTTCGGTGTCTTTTTTGGGCTGCGCCTGCTCTACCGGAAGCTCGACCGCAAGACGCCTTGGAGCCGGCTGGAGCATCGTCCGTTCTACGCGCGCGTCCTCGACGTCGTATTCTACGCCTTCACCTTCGTGGGGGCGCTGCTGGCGGGGATGCTCGTCCTCTACGCGACCGGGGACTGGGTGCTTCTCGGCCTTGCCATCCTCTTTCTCGTGGGCGTCGGCCTGGCCGCGAAGAACGGGATTCCCCGATTCTATGACCAGGCCCGCCTCCTGTTGAACATGGGAGACGTTCGCGAGGGCGAGCGGGTGATCTACAAGGGCGTTCCCTGGAAGGTGACCGCGCTCAGTTTCTACACGAACCTCTACAACCCGTTGCTCACCGGCGGCAAGGTACGCCTCCCCCTGAGCCAGCTGCCGGGGCTCAACTCGCGTCCCACCGATCCCGAGGAGCCGTGGTTCCCCTGCCAGGAGGGGGACTGGGTGCTGCTGTCCGACGGCGTCCGCGGCCGCGTCGTGACGCAGACGCCGGACATGGTGCACCTGGTCAAGCTCGGGGGGAGCAAGGTGAGCTACCAGACCGCCGATTTCCTCGCGCTCGCCCCGGAGGATATTTCGGCGAACTTCCGCCTGAACATCGTCTTCGGGATCGACTACGCGCACCAGGCGATCTGCACGACCGAGGTGCCGGAGGTGCTCTGGGCCAAGATCACCCGGGAGATCTACAAAGTGATCGACCGCGAGAACCTGCACAGCCTCAAGGTCGAGTTTCAAGCGGCATCGTCGTCGTCTCTCGACTATGCGATCATCGCCGATTTCGACGGGGCGGTCGCGGCGAAATACGAGCAGCTCCAGCGCCTCCTGCAGCGGATTGCGGTGGACGCCTGCAACGAGAACGGGTGGATCATCCCGTTCGCACAAGTCACCGTGCACCGCGCGGTCGACGGTGGCGAAGGGGCGGCGGCAGCGCTGGCGGGTGCACCGGTTCCCGCGCCCCTTCCTTGACCCTACTGCTCGCCGAGGAACTGGCGGATGCGCGAGAGGTCGATGCCGGGCGGCTGGGTCTCAAGAATCCAGCGGAAGTCGGCGGCCGCGCGTTCGGTATGGCCCGCCTGGACGTTGAGGATGGCCCGGCTGAGACGCGCGTCGGGCGAGTCCGGGTCGAGCGCCACGAGGATGTCCGCGTAGCGCCGCGCGCGCAACCAGGCCTCCTCCTCGATGGCGATGCCTTTCAGGTTCTCCAGCATCCGGGCGATGATCTCCTCCGGGGCGGCCGGCGGAAAGCTGGCCGCGGGGCGGGCGGCGAAATCGACGCTGTTGTCCGCGACGATGGCATCGGCCTCGTCGGGGCTGAGAGGGGCCGCCTTTTCGAAGACGTCGATGTACTTCGGAGAATCGCTTTCCGGCCGGGCGACCACGATGAAGTGTCCCGGCAGGCCGAGCCCGTGGAGGTCGTCGATCCCGGCGCGGTGGGCGACCTCGAGATAGAGTACCGCGAGGGTGATGGGGATGCCCTCGCGGTCGCTGAGGACTTCGTTTAGATAACTGTTA
>CAZKYJ010000549.1:3967-4199 GCA_964556355.1 uncultured Verrucomicrobiales bacterium
ACCTCGTTGAGGTAGGAGTTCGAGCGATTGTAGTAGTCTCCCCGGCTGCCGTGGAAGCCGTTCTCCTCGAAAAGGTAGCGGTTGAGGTTCGCGATGGGATCGTCGCCCTCCATCGCGCGGACCTGGGCCGCCATCCCGTCCAGCTCGGCGAGATACGGCTGGGGGTCGAGATCGGGATTGTCGAGCCGGGCGATGGCGAGGGCGGCACGGGCGAGATCGATGGGCAGCGCCG
>CAZKYJ010000550.1:0-4195 GCA_964556355.1 uncultured Verrucomicrobiales bacterium
CATCCTTGCCGTCACCGCAGCGATCACCGCTGCCACCACCACGCTGCCCGCCCAAGGTACCCGCGGGACGGGCGCCCTCGACCGAGCCCGTATTTTGCGCCAAGCCAACGAGGCGATCGAGCGGGCCAAAGACCGTGAGACGCGCCAGCAGGCGCTGGAGAAGGCTCGCGCGGCCATCGATTCCCAGGAGGCGAAGCAGGTTCAGGCCATGGCGGAGCAGGCGCTCAAATCCGAGCAGGCCGGCGAGACCGTCGAGGCGCTCAAGGAGCGGGCGATCAACGCTGCGAGTCTCAAGGAGACCTTGTCCAACGTCTCGCCGGAGGCCGCTCTCCTCATCGAAGCGAGCAACCAGACTCCGGCAGCGGCGGCGGCCGTCGCTGGGCAGCTCGTCGCCCAGGCGACGGGCGCGGGCGTGGGTGACACCACCGGAGTCCCCACGGCGCCGGGGCGGGTCGTCGTTCCCCCGCGCAAGATCAAGGATCTGAAGGCCGAAAAGTCCGAGGGTAGCCGGGTCGTGATCACCTGTTCCGGAACCATCTTTTTCGACGCCCAGAGCAAGATCGCCATCTTCAACAAAGACGTCTTTGTCGATCACCCCGGCTTCGACCTCTGGTGCGACACCCTCGAGGTCTTTTTCAAGAAGACCCCGGATACGGCTCCGGCGACGGAGTCCGCCTCCGATCCCGCCGGCGGCGGGACCGACAGCGAGATCGAGAAAATCATCGCGACCGGCCGCGAGGTGCGCATCGAGAAAATCGCCGCTGACGGCGCCCTGCAAATCGGGAAGTGCCGGAAGGCGAACTACGATACCGAGACCGGGCATATCGATCTCTACATCCTGCCCCAGGTGCAGAAGGACAAGAGCCTGATGATCGCCGAGGAGGAATCGGCGGTGATGACCTTCTATCCCAACGGCGCCATGAAGACCTCCGGCAAGATCAAAACAATCATCGCCAACGAACAGAAGAGCAAGCGGGAGACCGATGCCGCCGATGCCCCGGCACCCACGCCGCCCCCGCCGGTCGATGGCAACTAGGATCCCCGGTCGTGGCAGCGCCCCAGAACATCATCGGGATCGTCTATGACTACGATCAGACGCTAAGCTCGACCTACATGCAGGACGACGTCCTGTTCCCGGCCTTCGGCATCGACCCCGCCTCGTTCTGGAAGAAGTGTGGGGAGCTCACCGATGGCGAAGGTTACGACAACGAGCTGGCCTACCTCAAGGTCATGCTCGACTACCTAGCGATGGATCGCCCGACCAACGCCGACCTCGAGAAGCTCGGTGGCCAGCTCCATTTCTGCCATGGTCTGCCCGAGATGTTCGGCGAACTCGGGGAGGATATCCTGACCCCGGCGCACCAGGCCATGGGCATCCGGATCGAGCATTATATCCTCTCTTCGGGGCTGAAAGCCCTTATCGACGGCAGCCCGCTCGCCCGGCATGTGAAGGCGATCTTCGGCTGCGAGTTTGCGACCGACGGGGAGGGGCGGATCACCTTTCCCAAAAAGGTCATCAGCCACACGCAGAAGACCCAGTATCTGTTTCGGATCAACAAGGGCTTGCTCGAACCGACCCAGGACGTCAACGATCACATGGCTCCCGAGCTGCGCCCGATCCCGTTCCCCAACATGATCTACGTGGGCGACGGTCCGACCGACGTGCCGTGCTTCACCGTCATGCGCCAGTACGGAGGCCACGCCATCGCCGTCTACAATGCCGACGACAAGACGCGCCGGAGCTTCCGTAAGTGCTACCAACTGAGCACCCACGCGAACCGCATCAAGCACATCGCCCCGAGCGATTACCGCCGCGGGAGTCACCTTCGGCTGCTCCTTGAAGAGATGGTGCTGGAGATCGCCACCCGGATCTCGGAGACCCGCCGCTCCGAGCTGGCCAAGGGGACGGTGGCCGCGCCCGAGTATTGAGCGGCGGGTCCCGGGCGCCACCTGGCCGGCATCCATCGCCCGGGATGGATGCTCGCGGCGGCTAGCCCAGCAACTGCGCCAGCGCGTCCTCACCCACGATTTTCGTCCCTAGGGCTTCGGCCTTCGTGCGCTTCGAGCCAGCGTTTTCGCCGGCCAGGAGGTAGTCGGTGTTCTTTGAAACGCTTCCAGATACTTTGGCGCCAGCGGATTCGAGGAGGGCTTTGAAGTGGTCGCGCGGTTCCGTGAGGGTTCCGGTGATAACCCAGGTCGTGCCGGCGAGAGGAGCGGAGCCCGAGGCGGCGGTCGGCGGGGTGGGGGCGTAGTTGTCCGAACGGGGATCGATCCCGAGATCACGGAGCCTCTGGCGGGTCCTCCGGCCGGCCTCCGATTGGAAAAAGGTGAGTGCCGAGGCCGAGGCGACGGGCCCGGCATCCGGGGACAACTGCAACTCGGCAAGGCCACGCTGCAGATCTGTGACCTGTTCTTTGAGCGCCTCGTAGCGCTCCTGCCGTTCCGCCTTCTCGGCGTCGTCGGCAGGTGGGTTCGAGCGGTTGCGCGGGGATATCTCGCGCTGTTCGGCCTCGAGCGCGGCGATCTTCCTGACGCTTTCGAGGATCTCGCTGGTGGCGACGGCTTCGAGGTTCTCGTGGAGCCGCGAGAGCTCCTTGGCTGACGACTCGCCAATGTTCGGGATGCCGAGGGCGAAGATCCACCGGTTGAGTGGCGCGGTTTTGGCTCGCTCTAGCGTCTCCCTAATCTTGGTGGCATTCTTTTCACCGAGGCGGCGCGGAGCCTCGTCGCTCCCGAGATTGAGGTTGGCCAGCGTCGGTTCGTCGAGGGTGAACAGGTCGAGTGGGGTGCGGGCGTGCCCCCGGGCGACGAGCGCTTCGGCGACCACGCTGCCGACGGCATCGATGTCGAGCGCTTTCCGCGAGGCGAACTGACGGATCTTGCTCACCGCCTGGGCCGGGCACTCGAAGTTGATACACCGCCATGCGATAAAGCCCTCGGCCTTTTCGATCGGTCCGCCGCACGACGGGCATCGACCGGCGACATAGGCAAAAAGATCGAAGGGCCGGGCGTCCGGCGGGCGCTCCTCGGGGACGTAGCGCAACACCGCCGGGATGATCTCGCCGGCCTTCTGGACGACCACGGTGTCGCCGATACGGATGTCCTTGCGTCGGATCTCGTCCTCGTTGTGCAAGGTGGCCCGCGAGACGGTCGTGCCCGAGACGAAGACCGGCTCGAGTTCCGCTACGGGGGTGAGAACCCCGGTGCGCCCGACCTGGATCGTGATGGTTTTCAATAGCGTCGCCTTCTCCTCCGGCGGGTACTTGAAAGCAATCGCCCAGCGCGGAGCTTTGGAAGTCGCCCCGAGAGCTTCGGCCGCGGCACGATCATCGAGTTTGATCACCGCCCCATCGGTTTCGAACGGGAGGGCATGGCGCTCGACATCCAGGTCGCGCACCGCTTGGAGAACGCCGTCCAGGGTGTCGGCCCGCGCGATCAACCCGGGCGGCTGGAACCCGAAGGTGGGGAGCCGGCTGAAGAAATCGGACATCGTGGCGAAACCGGCTCCCTCAACTTTCCCAAAGCCGTGGACGATCAGGTCGAGCGGTCGCGATGCCGTGACTTTCGGGTCGAGCTGCTTGAGCGATCCCGCCGTGGCATTGCGCGGGTTGACGAAGGCGGGGAGCCCGGCTTCGTCGCGGGTCTCGTTCAGTTTCGCAAAACCTTCGTTCGGCATGAAGATCTCCCCCCGAAACTCGATGAGCTCCGGGAAGTCGCCACTCAAGGAAAATGGAACCGAGCGGATCGTGCGGACGTTCTGCGTTATATCGTCTCCGGTCACCCCGTCGCCACGGGTCGCCGCGCGCTCGAGTTTCCCCTCCCGATAAACCAAGGAAACCGCCACGCCATCGATCTTTGGCTCGATGGTGACGGCGATGGTTCCAGCGCCAACATTTTTCTGAAGCCTGCGGTAAAAATCTCCTAACTCCTCTTCGGTGAACGCGTTATCAAGACTCATCATCGGCAGGAGATGCGGGGCTTGCTGGAATTGATCCAGCGGTCTTCCCCCGACCCGCTGGGTGGGGGAATCCGGACTCGCCAGTTCGGGGAACTCCGTCTCGAGGTCGATCAGCTCGCGCAGCAGCAGGTCGAACTCCCGGTCGCCGATTTCGGGAGCGCTTTCCGTATAGTAGAGATGGTTGTGGTGCTCGACCTGAGATCGGAGGGCACTAACTTTATCTGCTGCTTGATCCTG
>CAZKYJ010000551.1:0-4192 GCA_964556355.1 uncultured Verrucomicrobiales bacterium
ACGTGACAACGTGGCGCTGCCCGGCATGCCGGGCTTCGGCCGGGCGGGGGGGCTCGTCGATGACGGCGCCATCACCGCTGCGGCCGACGGCGCCCGAGGGTCGCTGGGCATCCGCGTTTCCTCCATCGCGCAGCGCGTCGGGACGCTCTCCGGTGGGAACCAGCAGAAGGTCGCCATCGGCAAATGGGCGCCGCTGGGGCCATCGGTGTTTCTGTTAGACGAGCCCACCCGCGGGATCGATATCCGCTCGCGGGGCGAGATCTACGATCTCATCGAGAGGATGGCGGCCGAAGGCGCGGCCATCGTCGTCGCATCGAGCGATCTCGAGGAGATCCTCCGCGTCAGCGACCGCGTCCTCGTGATGTTCGAGGGGCGCGTCGCGGGGGAAGTCTCGCGCGCCGAGCTATCCGAGGCACGGGTGATGGATCTGGCCACCGGGGGACACTAACACAACTACTATCATGAAGCGGTTCTTTGCCAACAACGAGAAGACGGTGGGCGTCTTCGTCCTCGTGCTCATCGTCCTCGTGGTCACGGGGCTCCGGGAGGGGGCCTTCGTCCAGCCGGGGAACCTGGCGAACATGAGCAAGTGGATCGGGCTTTACGGGATCCTCGCGGTCGGCGTCGCGTTCGTGATCATCACCGGCGGCATCGACCTGTCGATCGGGTCGCTCATCGGCCTGTCCGGGGTCCTATTGCCGATGCTGATTCGAGAACAGGGCGTGCCGGCAGGTCTGGGAATCGCGGTGATCCTCCTGGTCGGGGCGACCGTCGGGCTGGTGCACGGCCTGCTCATCACGAAGCTCCGCCTGCAGCCGTTCCTCGTCACCCTCTGCGGGCTCTTCATCTACCGGGGGATCGCGCGATCGGTCGCCAACGACGAGTCCAAAGGGTTCGGGAACACGTTCGAAGGTCTCAAAGACGCGCTTGCCGGCAAGCTCTTCGGCTGGCTGCCCATGCCGTTGGTCATCCTCTTGGGCATCGCTGTCGTGGCGGCCCTCTTCCTCAACAAGACGATCTGGGGGCGCTACTTGCTTGCGCTCGGGCGCAACGAGGAGGCCGCGCGCTTCAGCGGCGTGGCCGTCGATAGGATGAAGATCTTGGCCTATGTCATCTGCTCGACCCTCGCGGCCTTAGGGGGCATCCTGTTCGTGGCGGAGAACAATGCCGCTACCCCATCGACCTTCGGTAACTTCTACGAGCTCTACGCCATCGCTGGAGCGGTGCTCGGCGGGTGCAGCCTGCGGGGCGGCGAGGGTGCCATCGCCGGGGTGATTGGCGGGACGGCCCTCGTCCAGGTGAGCAGCGATGCCGTCTTCTTCCTCGGCGTGCCCAATACTTTCAAGTTCACCGTCATCGGTGGCTTCATCCTGGCCGGCGTCATCATCGACGAATTTCTCCGCCGCTACCACGAGCGTCGCAGGCTCGCATCCTAAAGCGCTCTCCCGTGGGAAGCGAGTGACGGAACTCGCCGGTATGGTTTCCCTTTTCCCGTCGGTCGGAGCCAGCGGGTGGCAGGCATCCCCGCAACACGCAAACCGTCTCCACCGATGTCCCGCACCTCTCGGCTTCCCGTCGTGCCAGCGCTCCTCGAGAGCACCCTCAAGGAATTGGCGCAGCACCTCCGGCTCTTCGGTTTCCAGGGTCGCCTATTAGCGTGGCGCACCCATTTCGCGGCCAGTGTTATGCGGGTCGCGGTAGCGATACCCGTGGCGGTTCAGCCCGGACGGGTGAGCCGGAATCGAGCCAAACTCGATCCGTCGCCGCTCTCCGCCACCGACGCTTCAACAGGCATCCCGTGCCGCACCCGGAGATCGTTGAGGTTCGCGCATCTGACCGGCGATCCCGTGATACAGACTTTCACTCTGGTGTCTGCACCAGGCAGATTTCCCCTCTCGGCCGGTCCTGGCTTGAAGGCAACGTGGCTCAACTCTAGCATCCGACTTGGCATACCTTCCGGATCGAAGCCGCTGGTTGGGGCGCTTGTTTTTTTCGGGCGCCTCGCCGCAAGACGATGCAGATTACGCCATCCCCCCGGTTCGAGAATCATTCCCGCAGACCACCACGCTGCCGCTGTGAAAGCGAGCCAACTCATACCCCAGAGCCACCGTCGCAGATCTCCTCACCCAGCAGATCTTTCCCGGTCGCTGTCGCGCGCCCAACGATGACTCGATGCACCATCTACCGCGCCGCAGCTGCCTGGCTCTTCGCCGCAAGCCTTGCCGGATCCACCGCTCAGGAGCCGCAGCCAGACACCCCGGGTCCCTTCGAGCACGTCCTGACCCTCAATACCCAAGGGAGCTACATCGAACTCCCCGTAGACCCGTTCCGGTCGCTCACCGAAGCCACCATCGAAGCTTGGGTGAGATGGGACACCCTGCACAAACACTTCCAGCGCGTCTTCAATTACGGTAGCGGCAGCCACGATCTCAGCATCACCACCAACCGTGACTCCAACACCGTCTGGTTCGTCATCGCCGCACCGGACTCGACACTCAAAATCGCCGGCGTGCCCGACGCCTTCCAGCTCGGCCAGTGGTGCCACGTCGCCGCCGTCTCCGGATCCGCCGGCATGAAACTCTACATCGATGGCGTAGAGCGGGCCACCAACCCGTTCGGCGGATCGTTCGCCGGCCTCGAAGACACCGGTCAGCGGCGCGCCCTCATTGGCCAGACGGTTACCGAAGGCGTCGATGATACCCCCTTCGGCGGTGCCATCGCCGAACTTCGCGTCTGGTCCGTCGCCCGCTCCCCCGCCCAGATCCGTGCGGATATGCTCCGCACTCTCGGTGGCGACGAGGAAAACCTGGTCGGTCTCTGGAATTTCACCGACCCGGAGAAACCCGGCCACGATCGCTCCCCGAACGCCAATCACGGCCGCCACGTCGGCGTGGACACCCCCCGGGGCCGCCCGGGTAGCCTGACACCCCACTCGCCAGACCTGCGCCCCGGCAACCGCTATCTCCTCCTCGATGGCATCGACGATTTCGTCCAGCTTCCCGCTGGCCTCCTCGAAAACCTTTCCACGGCCACCCTCGAAGGCTGGGTCCGATGGGACTCGCTCAACGAGTTCTCCCGCTTCTTCAGCTTCGGCGAGGGCGAGTTCCGCCTCTGCCTCCAAAACCAACAGACCGGCCCCACCATCCGCTGCACCTACGACCTCGGATTCGACCCGTCCATCGGCGACTACCAGGTCGCCCAGGCCGTCGCCGTCGATGCTATCCAAACCGGTCGTTGGATGCACATTGCCGTGGTCGCCGACACGTCGCAGACCGTCCTCTACATCGACGGCTTCCGCGTCGATACCGCCAACGACGCCTCCCTCGCGCTCCTCCGCGGTCACTCCGAGAACCGCCTCGGCGCCGCCGGCCGCCCCGGCCGTTCGGGCTCCATCCGCCAGCTCCACGGTGCCATCGACGATTTCCGCATCTGGGATCACTCCCGCTCCCCAGACCAGATTAGACATGGGATCGAAACTCCATTCGAGGGCACGGAACGCGGTCTCGTCGCATTCTGGAACTTCGACGACCCCGAAGACCCGGGCAGTGATTCCTCTCCGAACCACCATGACGCCACCCTCGCCGGCGGTGCGATCACCGTCTCCGGCGCCGACCAGCCGGTAGCCATCGGCAACCTCCGCTTCGGTGCCGGCAATGTTCTTCACCTCGACGGCTCCGGCGGCATCGACAACGGCGTCATGGTAGGAGTCCCCGTCATTCCGACCGCACGAGACTACACCGTGGAATGCTGGGCGTTCGCGGCGACACCCGAACCGAACCGCTTCCGCATCATCGTCGCCCAGGATCGCCAGTTCTACCTCGGCACTGACGACAGCGGAAACATCCGCATCGGCGACTACTGGAACTCCACCGGGATCGCCTATCCCTATGGCGCATGGCACCACTTCGCACTCGCCAAAAGCGCCGACGGTGCCCGCTTCTACATCGACGGAACCCTCGTCGGCGAACGCTCGGATCCGCTGGCCGAATCTACGGTCACGAGCAATTTCCGCATGGGGCGCCAGTGGGGGAGCTCCCCCGAGATCGGCCACGAGATTTGGAACGGCCTCATCGACGATGTCCACGTCTGGGACTATGCCCGCACCGAAACCGAAATCCGCGCCGGGCTCGTCACCGAGCTGGAGGGCGACGAACCCGGTCTCATCGGCCTCTGGACGTTCGATGACGGCTCC
>CAZKYJ010000552.1:0-2567 GCA_964556355.1 uncultured Verrucomicrobiales bacterium
AATGTCGTAGTTCGTGGTCAGGATGGCATAGACCTGGCCGCGGTCGTCGTAGAGACCGAGCATGCTGACGGCGGTGCGCAGCACGTCCATCGGCCCCGCGTTTTTCGGGGCGGCATTGAGGAAGGCGAGCACGCCATCGGGGAGGAAGCGCTGGGAGCGGAGCTGGGTGGTGAAATGGTCGAGCTCCGCCTGGTCGGGGAGCTTGCCTTTCAGTAGGAGGTAGGTCACCTCCTCGAAGGTGGTGTGCTCGACCAGGTCATCGATGCTGTATCCGAGGTACATCAGATTGCCCGCCTTGCCGTCGACCATGCTGAGCCGCGAGCTGTTTGCGATGATCCCTTCGAGTCCTTTTGCTACCGTTGCCATGTCGTGATTTCTTTCCTTGGGTGTTGCTGTGGGTTGTGCGTTCTCCGATTTCTACCAGAGTCCGCTTAGGAGAGCAAGCTTTTGAGTGTCGCCCCCATCTCCGCGGGGGTTTCGCAGACGGCGATGCCCGCCTCGCGCATCGCCGACTTCTTGGCATCGGCGGTGCCCTGCCCGCCGGAGATGATCGCGCCCGCGTGTCCCATGCGGCGACCGGGCGGCGCGGTGGCCCCGGCGATGAAGCCGGCCATCGGCTTCTTGCAGTGGTCGGCCACCCAGGCGGCGGCCTCTTCCTCGGCGCTGCCGCCAATCTCACCGATCATGATGATGGCCTCGGTTTCCGGGTCTTCGTTGAAGAGCCGGAGCACGTCGAGGTGGCTCGTCCCGTTGATCGGGTCTCCCCCGATGCCCACGCAGGTGCTCTGGCCAAGGCCGAGCTGGGTGAGTTGCCAGACCGCCTCGTAGGTCAACGTGCCGGAGCGCGAGACGACCCCGACCTTCCCCCGGCGGTGGATGTAGCCCGGGGCGATGCCGATCCGGCAGCCCCCGTGAGAGTGTTCGCCCCTACCCGGCGTGACCAGACCGGGGCAGTTCGGCCCGATGAGCCGGGTCTTGCTTCCCTCCATGGCGGAGCGGACCTTCATCATGTCGAGCACCGGGATGCCCTCGGTGATGCACACGACGAGATCCAGCCCGGCATCCACGCCTTCGAGGATCGCGTCGGCGGCGAACGGCGGCGGGACGAAGATGGCGGAGACGGTGGCGCCGGTCTGGTCGACCGCCTCGCTCACTGTATCGAAAACGGGAACGGTCTCGGCGAACTTCTGGCCGCCCTTGCCCGGGGTCACCCCCGCGACGAGCTGGGTTCCGTAATCGAGGCTGAGCTGGGCATGGCGACCACCGAAACTTCCGGTGATTCCTTGGATCAGGATTTTCGTGTTCTCGTCAACTAGAATGGCCATGGGAAACTTGGGATATCAGTGGTGGAAAAATCGCGTGGTCGCTGGTGGTTCTGGGTGCGGTCACGGGGGGCGCTGTTCTCCCCCCGCGGCACCACCGCTAGGAGATGGCGGCAACGACTTTCTGGGCGGCGTCGGCGAGATCGTCGGCCGAGACGACCGCCACGTCGGAATCTTCCAGCGTCTTCTTGCCGGCCGCCACGTTGTTGCCTTCGAGCCGCATGACCAACGGCAGCTCGAGACCGACCTCTTTGACCGCGGCGACCACGCCCTTGGCGATGACGTCGCAGTCCATGATGCCGCCGAAGATATTGATGAGGATGCCTTTCACGTTCGGGTCGTTGACGATGATTTTGAAGGCGTCGGTGACCTGTTCTTTCGTGGCGCCTCCGCCGACGTCGAGGAAGTTGGCCGGCTCGCCGCCGTAATGCTTGATGATGTCCATGGTGGACATGGCGAGGCCCGCGCCGTTGACCAGGCAGGCGATGTTCCCATCGAGACCGATGTAGTTGAGCCCGGCGGCGGCGGCCTGCACCTCGCGGGGGTCGTCTTCCTCCGGGTCGTGGAGGGCCGCGATCTCCGGGTGCCGGTAGAGCGCGTTGTCGTCGAAGCCGAATTTGGCATCCAGCGCGAGGATCCGCCCGTCCGGGGTCTCCACCAGCGGGTTGATCTCGACCTGCGAGCAGTCGCATTCGATGAAGAGCTTGTAGAGGGCGGCGAGCAAGCGGCCGAAGGCGCGCGCCTTGGTGCCGTCGAGTCCGAGCTGCGCGGCCAGCTTGCGGGCCTGGTAGTCCTGCAGCCCGAGCGTCGGGTGGATGCATTCTTTGAGGATCTTTTCCGGCGTGCTCGCGGCCACGTCCTCGATGTTGACCCCGCCCTCGCGGCTGGCCACGACCACCGGGCAACGCTGCTCGCGGTCGAGGAGGATCGCCAGGTAGTACTCGTGGGCGATTTCGACCGAGTTCGCCACCAGGACCTTGCGCACCAGTTTGCCCTCGGGGCCGGTCTGGTGGGTCACCAGCGTCTGCCCGAGCATCTTGGCCGCCACTTCGCCCGCCTCATCCGCGTCGGCGACGAGATGGACGCCGCCCTTGAACCCGTTGGTGAAAGTGCCTTTGCCACGGCCGCCGGCATGGATCTGGGCCTTTACGACCACCCCTTCTCCACCCAGCGTCTGGGCGGCGGCTTTGGCCTCGTCAGCGGTGGCGGCGACCTCGCCCGCGGGCGTGGGAACGCCGAACTTGT
>CAZKYJ010000552.1:2577-4188 GCA_964556355.1 uncultured Verrucomicrobiales bacterium
TTCGCTTGGTATTCGTGGATATTCATCGGGTAAAAACTGCCCCTCCGGCGGAGGGCGACGGCATACTAAGGACGGCTCTTGGGGCGTCAAGGCGATTCCAACAAACTGGCGAAGACGCCGGGCACCGGCGCTTCCCAAGCCCCGAAGCCGGGAACCTCCATCCGGGCGCAGTGCAGGGCTTGCCGGGGCAGGAGCAGCCGCCGCGCGAGCGCGTCCGTCCAGCCGGTCTCGATGAACTCAAAGTAGCAATCTTCACCGCCGCGCCCGTAGAGTTTGTCGCCGACAATCGGGAACCCGCTCTGCTCGAGGTGCACCCGGATCTGGTGCATCCGCCCGGTTTCCGGAAGTGCCCGCACGAGGGCGAGCTCTCCGCGGTCTCCCCCGGCGCGCGCCACCACCGCGAACCGCGTGCGCGCCGGCACCCCGGATTCGTGGACGCCCCGCTTCACCCACACCCTGCTGGCTCCCAGCTCGCCGATCCTCCTCAGCGGCGCGTCCACCGTCCACGCGTCTTCCGCGGGATGGCCGTGCACCAGTGCCACGTACTCTTTTGACACCTCCCGCCGCTCCATCTTGGTATGCAGCTCCCGGGCGGCCTCCCGGTGCTTGGCCACGATGACCACGCCGCTCGTCTCGCGGTCCAGCCGGTTGATGATCGACAGCTTCCCGCCGTTCGCCATCTCGTAGGCCAGCAGCTCCCAGAGCCCGTCCAGCAGCGTCGGTGGGTTCCCGGGGACGCTCGGGTGCACCTGCAGCGGCGCCGGTTTGTCCACCACGATGAAGTCGTCCGTCTCGTCCAAGACGGCGAACTCCGGGTCGTAGCGAACCCCCTTGCCCCCGCGATCGATCGCCCCGTAGCTCTCAGTTCCCATCTCCGTCATCCTTCACCCCTCATCCTTTCCCATACAAGTGATCCGCTTTCAAAAGGTCAGCCGCACCTACCGCTCCGGCGACGGCACCGCCACCGTCCACGCGCTGCGCGATGTCACCCTGGAGATCGGGGCAGGGGAGTTCGTCGCCATCACCGGGGAGAGCGGGTCGGGGAAAAGTACTTTCCTCCATCTGCTCGGCGCGCTCGATACCCCCGATGCGGGCACCCTGCACGTCGGCGACCTCGCCCTCCACGCGGCCAGCGAGCGGGAGAAGACGCACTACCGCCGGACGGACGTCGGTATCGTCTTCCAGTTCTTCAACCTCATGCCCACCCTGACGGTGGCCAAAAACGTGGCGCTCCCCCTCACCTTGCAGGGCGTCCCGGACCGCGACTCCCTCCCGCGGGCGACGAAGCTCCTCGGGGAGGTCGGCCTCGGTGACCGCGCGGCCCACCTTCCGCACCAGTTGAGCGGCGGCGAGATGCAGCGCGTCGCCATCGCTCGCGCCCTCGTTCACCGCCCACGGCTCCTCATCGCCGACGAGCCGACCGGCAACCTCGACTCCGCCAACGCCGCCCGCATCATGGATGTGTTCCGCACCGTCCACCGCGGAGCCACCGATCCCGCCGTCACCCTCATCGTCGTCACCCACAGCGAGGAGATCGCCGCCACCGCCCCCCGCCACCTCCGCATGGCCGACGGCCGGGTCCTCCCGGATGAAAACTTCAAACTTGAATCT
>CAZKYJ010000553.1:0-4182 GCA_964556355.1 uncultured Verrucomicrobiales bacterium
CTATCGGATTCGCCCATGGTGATCCAGATTCAGCGTATCACTATTCCCGTCGATCGGCACGGGCGAATCTCGGAGCGTCCCGGCGAGAGCGCGGCCGCCGCCACCGCCGGTGGGGTCGCCGCCGAGCCGGCCTACCGTCCGGGAAGGCGAGAGAGCCGGACGAAAAAAGCCCCGCCGGAGAACCGGCGGGGCTTTTGCGATCGGTGCTTGGGAACTTGCTACCTACTTGATGAAGAGGAGCTCCTGGTAGGTCGGCAGCGGCCACTCGGAGTCGGGGACGAGCGCCTCGAGGGAGTCGGCCGCAGCGCGAACCTTCGCCATTGCCGGAAGGACGTTGTCCTTCCAGTCGACCGGCTCGTGGCCGACACTGGCGTGGGCTTCCTCGAGGGCGTCGAGAGCCTCTTCCAGCTCGTCGGCCAGGGCGCTGACCTTCTTGAGCGTCTTCTTGCCGACGGGCGAAGCGGCCAGCTCGGTGGCGTAGGCGACGGCGGCGGGGAAGATGAGCGTGCGCCCAATCTCCACCATGAGGTTCGCTTCGACGTTGATGTTCGCGCCGTACTGCTCGGCATAGACTTCTTGGCGGCTCTCGAGCTCGGCTTTCGAAAGCACCCCGAAGCGTTCGAAGACTTCGACGACATCGGGCGTGGTGATGGCGGGAAGCGCATCGGCGGTGGTCTTCAGGTTCGGCAGCCCGCGCTCGGCGGCCTCCGCGTGCCACTCTTCCGAGTAGCCGTTGCCGTTGAAGATCACGTTGCCATGCTCGTCGAGGATCTCCTTGAGCACCTGCTGGATGGCGGTGTTGAGGTCGGCAGCACCCTCCAGCTTGCCCGCGATGTAGTCGAGCGAGTCGGTGAGGATGGTGTTCATCGCGGTGAGCGGGCCGGCGATCGACTGGTTGGAGCCGACGGCGCGGAACTCGAAGCGGTTGCCGGTGAAGGCGAACGGGCTGGTACGGTTGCGGTCGCCCGCGTCCTTGGGAAGCTCGGGTAGCGAGTCGACGCCGATGTTCAGCGTGCCTTTCGACTTCGAGGTGGTGGCGCCGCCGGCCTTGATCTGCTCCATGACGTCATTGAGCTGGTCGCCCAAGAAGATCGCGCTGATGGCGGGCGGAGCCTCGTTGGAGCCGGGGCGATGGTCGTTGCCGGCGGCGGCGACCACGGCGCGGAGCAGCGGGGCATACTTGCTGACGGCGCGGATGACGGCACCGCAGAAGACGAGGAACTGGGCGTTCTCGTGCGGGGTGTCACCCGGGTCGAGCAGGTTCTTCTGCGTCCGGTTGCCGAGAGACCAGTTGACGTGTTTTCCGGAGCCGTTGATGCCGGCGAAGGGTTTCTCCGCGAGGAGGCAGGCAAGCCCGTGTTTGTCGGCAACCTTCTTGAGCACGGTCATGATGAGCTGCTGGTGGTCGGCGGCGACGTTGGCCGACTCGTAGGTCGGCGCGATCTCGAACTGGCCGGGCTCTACTTCGTTGTGGCGAGTCTTGGACGGGATGCCCAACTTGAAGAGCTCGCGGTCGACCTCGTACATGAAGGCCATGACGCGATCGGGAATCACCCCGAAGTAGTGGTCGTCGAACTCTTGGCCTTTCGGAGCCGGGGCACCAAAGAGCGTGCGGCCACCAGCGAGGAGGTCGGGGCGCGCGTAGTAGAACCCTTTATCGACGAGGAAATACTCCTGCTCCGGGCCGGCAGAGGCGGAAACGTGGGCGATTTCGGCGTGGCCGAAAAGCTTGAGGATGCGGCGTGCCTGCTTGTCCAGCACCTGCATCGATTTGAGGAGCGGCGTCTTTTTGTCCAGGGCCTCGCCGGTCCAGGAGACGAACGAGGTGGGGATGCAGAGGGTGGTGCCGTTGGGGTTCTCGATGATGTAGGCGGGCGAGGTGACGTCCCAAGCGGTGTAGCCGCGGGCCATGTGGGTGGCGCGGATGCCGCCGTTGGGGAACGACGAGGCGTCCGGCTCGCCCTGGACGAGGGTCTTGCCCTTGAAGTTCGAGATGGCCGAGGCGCCGTCGTGGCCGGCATCGTAGAACGAATCGTGCTTCTCGGCGGAGAAGCCGGTGAGCGGGTAGAAGACGTGGGTGAAGTGGGTCGCGCCTTTCGCGTTGGCCCACTCTTTCATCTTTTCGGCCACCTCGTCGGCCACCGAGGAGTCGAGCTTCGCACCATCTTGGATGGTCTCGAGGATCTTCGCGTAGGCGTCCTTGCTCAGCATTTTCTCCATCACGGCGAGGCTGAACGTATTGCAGCCGAATACGGTGGCGGGAGACTCGTCGGCGAAGTTGACGGACGCGTCATTGGCGACACGGTTGGTGATCGAGGCGATAGCGCTAGCTCGTGGGGATAATCCTTTCATGGCTGTGGTTGTTTCTTCGAATATTGGTTAATGAACTCAGGTAGAATCGGTTGAGTGGGGGTGCGAGTATAGCACGCATCATGCCAGATGTTACCGGTCGACCCCAATTAAGACGCAATTTATGGAAGTTCTCATCCCTGTTTCGCCCTACCATGTGGTGCGACTGTCGGAAGTTTACGCGCACATGCTGAAACGTCCCCCCGCGCACGACCACGTGGTGCGCACCCTTTCCACGAAGAAGGTCAACGACCAGCCGATGGTGCAGGGCGAGCTGGTCATGGCTGGCGAGGACACGCTGGAGGCCTACCCGCTGGCACGGAAGTATCCGCTGCATTTCCGCAAAACTTACTACCCGATCTGTTTTTTCCAAGATCCGGCCGGGGAGTTCGCCAAGCACACGCGGGTCAGCGAGGTGCTCGACGTCCCTCCGCCCATCGGCTCGACGCGGACGAGCTTCCGCAGTTGCTTCCTGCCGGGGCGCCCGCTCAATACCATTTCGCCATTTGGCAAGGAACCCGAGGAGAGCAACATCGTGCCCGCGCAGGAGATGGGGCTGGTGGCGCAGCTCGGGTTGTGGAAACTGCTGGAGGAACTGTACGGCAAGCTCCTGCGGCTGCACGCGGCCGGGATCGCCCACGGCGACGCGGAGCTGCACAACTTTATCGTGACGCCCGCCCCGGCCGGCATCACAATGATCGATTTCGAGAAAGCGGTGCTGCGCGAGGATGCGGCTTCGGCCGAGGCGTGGGAGACTGCATGTGAGAAGGACGTCCACGAGTTGCTCAAGGAAGCGGTCTACCTGATGTGCGCGCTCGGGCGGCAGCGGGGCAAGATGGGCGAGCGCGCCTGGATTTTGATCGAGAAGCTCTTCCGCGACCCCGACCGGTTCGTGCGCGAGATCGAGCGCCGGGCGGGACCGAGTTTCGGGTAGAGGAAGCAAGGTGAGCACGCACGGCAAATCGGTGGCGGATGACGAGCGGCGTGCGCTGATCGGCGGGATGAACCTGTCGCTGGCGGTTGGGGTCGTCCTCCTCGTGGTGAAGGTGGCCGCCTCGTGGCTGACGGGATCGACGGCCGCCCTGAGCGATGCCGCCGAGTCGGTCGTCCACCTCTTCGTCGTCGGCTTCGCTGCCTACGCCGTGCGCCTGGCGGACAAACCGGCCGACGACCTCCACCAGTACGGGCACGACAAAGTGAGCTTCCTCTCGGCGGGATTCGAGGGCGCGATGATAGTCATGGCGGGCGTCTTCATCAGCTATGCCGCCATCGCCCGCTGGGCGGAAGGGGCCGGGCTCCAGCGGGTCGATCTGGGGATCGTCCTGCTCGGGCTAGCGGCCTTGGTCAACGCGGGTCTCGGCTACTTCCTCATCCGGCTCGGCCGGGGGCAGCGCTCGCTCGTCCTCGAGGCCAACGGCAAACACCTTCTGGCGGACGTCCTGACCAGCGTGGGTGTCGTCGGCGGGCTCGCGGTCGTCCGGTTCACCGGCCAGACGTTCTGGGACCCTCTCTGCGCGCTGGTCGTCGCGGTCATCGCCATCGTTTCCGGCCTCCGCCTCGCCCGCCAGAGCATGAATGGGCTCATGGATACCGCCGACCCCGAGGTGCACGCACAGCTTGAAGCCGTCATGGCCAAGGCCAGCGCCGAGCAGGGAGCGCGCTTCCACCAGCTCCGCCATCGCAACGCCGGTCGGCGGCTCTGGGTCGATGTCCACCTCACCTTCGAGGACAGCATGAGCGTCCGCGACGCCCACGAGCGCGCCACGGAGATCGAGCGCACCCTCCGGCGCGAAATTGATCCTGAGATCCAGGTCACCACCCACCTCGAACCCC
>CAZKYJ010000554.1:0-4177 GCA_964556355.1 uncultured Verrucomicrobiales bacterium
GCTCGGCGGGACGGCCGCCCGCACGCTTGTAGTCGCAGGTCAGCAGGTAGCAGTCGAGGTCGCCGTCGCCGTCGTAGTCGCAGAAGGTAGCCATGAGGCTAGCATCGGTGATGTCCAGGCCGAAATCGGCCGCCCTCTCGGTGAAGGTGCCCGCGCCGTCATTGAGGTAGAGGGCGTTGGGCGCGTCGTAGTTGGAGACGTGGATGTCGAGGTCGCCGTCGGCGTCGATATCGACCATCGTCGCCCCTGCCGACCACTCGGCGCCTCCCGACAGGCCGGCCGTCGCGGTCACCTCGGTGAAGCGGAGCCCGTCGCCGCCACGATAGAGGCGGTTGCGCCGCGGGCCGCTCGTGAGGAAGATGTCCGGATAGGCATCGCCGTCCACGTCGCCCACCGCGATCCCCCCGCAGGCGAACGGGCCGAGGTAGAGGCGGGCGAGTTCGTGGTCGGCCTCGATGGGATTGACGAAATCGATCCCCGACGCCTCCGGGGGGAGCCGGTGGAATAGCGTTCCGTTCCCGGAGGGGCTGGCGGGTGCCAGCGGGGCGGATTGGGGGTCGGCGGCACCGGCGTCCAGCACTAGCCAGGACGCGGCCACCAGCAGGCGAAATGGGTGGGCGAGGTATCGGTTCACGGGGGAATAGTCGCGCACTATAGGCTCGCAGCTCAACGGTTCCAGCTGTCGATCCCGCGGGGCGCGCCGCTACCGCGCCGGCGAAGCCTCCGCCTTGAGCCCGAAGAAGCGGCTCTTGCGCAGGATGGCCGTGCCGCGGGTCACGACGAGCGGGACGGCTGCCACGGGTGCTGGCGAGCCCTCGGCGGTCTCCCGTTTGCGGTCCCGCGCGACTGTCGAGACGGGCGCGCGGACATCGGGGGTGGCCACGGCGCTGTTGGCAGCGGCGGCGATGGCGCCTCCCGTGAAGCTGATGATGGCCGGCGGTGCCGGTGCGGCCGCCGGGGCGGGGCTGCCGGGTGCGCGGAGCACCGGCTGGCGCACGATGGCGGGGGTCGTGCCCGTGGGGTTGTCGCCGTCGTCGCCGCCGATGACGGGCGGGCGGTCTTCGGCCGGGCCGCCGGTGAGGACGACGATGCCATTCACCGTCCCGAGCTGCTCGGTGATGAAGCGGCCGTTCGCGCCCACCTTGAGAAAAACCCGCCCCGCCCCGCCGCCCGCATCGAGCGCCCCGTTGTTGGTGATCTCGGTGGCGGCGATCTCGATAGTTACACCACGCACCGCGCCGAGGTTCTGCACCGATCCCGAAGGATCGCCCGCGGCGCGGGCCAGGCGTTCTTCCCCGGTGGGTGCGAGGGTGACGGATCCGCCCGCGCCGAGGCGGACGGCGCCGCCGCCGGATTGCAGGAGCCCGCGGTTGTCGACGACGCTGCCGACGAGGGTCAGGTCGCCCCCCGCCGTGGTGATGGTGCCGAGGTTGGCGACCGGATGACCTGCGCCGGCAAAAGTGGTGGTGCCTCCGCCGAGCAACGCCGCGCCGCCGTCGGTCGCCGCGAGTGTGGACGCGAGGAACCCCGCCGTCTCCACCACGCCGCTGCGCCCGACGGTGATCGAGCCGCCGGGGTTGATCAGCGCGACCGAGCCATTGGAGACCAGCGTGCCGTCGATTCGCGCCGGGCCGATCCCCTCGACGCGGTTGACCACCACGCCGCCCCCGGGTGTGCCCGGTGCTGCGAAATTGAAGTCGATCCGCTGTCCCGGGCCGACGCGGAACCGTTCCCATCCGATGACCGACGAGCGGTTCAGCGTGATCGTGGTCGAACCGGTGGCGGCATCGTAGGCACAGGTCGCCCCGCCCGCCGTCAGCAGCCGGGGCAGGTCCGGGTGTCCTTGGCAGAACGGATCCACCTGCGAGCGGGCAGCCGCGCAGCCGAGCACCGCGACGATCAGCGCGATGACGAGCCGCCAGTAAATCTTGCAGTCGAGGGGCATCGAGGTTTAAAGCGTAACCGGCAATCACCGATTGCAACAAGTCCGAATTCTCCGTGTCGTCCCCCGTCGCCATCTTCCGCGAGATCTGGTCCGCCGCCCACGCCCGTGCCCGGCGGCCGGTCAGCGGGATCCTGCTCGATGATCCGACGGCCACGGCGGTGGTGGAGGGAGTCTTCCAAGAGGTCATCGACGAGCTCGATGCGCTCCCGGACCCCGCCGCGCTCTCCGCCGACATCCTCTCCCGGGTGCGCGCGGCCACCCTCGCCTAGGTCGCCGCCTCCCGCGCCGCAGGCGATGACCAAGACCGCTGGCGCGACCCCGCCGCCGACGCCTACGGAGCGAATCTCAACCTCCCGAAACTGCAGAAAAAACAGCCCGACAACACCTTCGCCGACCCCGAGTGGGAGCGCCTCCCCCCCTTCCTCACCCCCCTCGCCTTCTCCCTGCTCAAGCGCAAGGGCGTCCCCGGGGAGGACGCGAAAGACCTCTTCGTGGAAGGGCTCGCCGGCCTCGTGCGCGGGCGGCGGAGCGACGGCCTCGCCCCCATCGAAAAGCTGGCCGTTTTCGAGGAACTGGCTCCCACCTTCAGCACCATCTTGAGCCACCGGGCCATCGACTGGTGCCGGCGCAACAACGCCCAAAAAAACCGACCGAACGCCGCCCCGAGCCTGGAGGCCATCGCCGAGGCGCTCGACCGGCCGGTCGAGCTGGCCGACCCCGCCAGCATCCCGGACGACGACCTGGGGTCGCTCCGCTTCGAGGAGATCTACGAGCGCTGCGCCGACGCGCTCACCGCGCTCGAATGGCGGCTCGTCTACGAGGTCTACGTCGCCGCCGAGCGTACCCGGGGCGAGCTCATCGAAGACCCCGCCATCCTGGCCGCCATGGGAACTGATGGCTCCGGCTCCACCGCCACCCGCCGCCGCCGTCTCAACGACCACCTCGAATCCGCCCTCGCCAAGCTCGCCCGCCGCCTCGTAGAATAGTTTGCAAACCCGCACGACCCGATCCGCTTAAAGGAGCGACGTGAACCCGACCATGCGCCCATCCGACCCCAACGACCCCCGCCACGCCGCCGCCCGCGACCGGCGTGCCGTGCACGACGAGCTCCGGGCCGCCGACAAGGCCGATCTGGCCAAGGTCGCGAGCATGCTCGAGCAATCGGTCAACGAGCCCGGGGACGCTCCCACCCCCGCGATGCCCGCCGGGCTCGAGGAGCGCATCCGCGAAAAGTTCGCCAAGCCCGCCCCGGCGAAACCGGCGCCCGCGCCCGAACGCCCGGGAGTTTTCGAGGTTCTGGTGCGCTTCTTTGGCCGACCTCCCGTCGCTTTCGGAAGCCTCGCTGCCGCCGCCGCCTGCCTCGTTGCCATCGTCGTGATCAACGGTTCTGGTGGGGATGGTTCCGTCGTGTTCCGCGGGGATGGCACCGCCGCCGAACCCGTCCCGGTGCTCTTCGTCAACCGCGATCCTGCCACGGTCGAGGGGATCGATCCCGCCCGCGCCAAGCAGGTCGATCGCGCCGCTCTCCTGCCGACGATCGGTCGGGGCGACGCCGTGGTCGTGGTCGGCGCCGAGGTCCAGGGCTTCAAAGCGGGCGAGAAGGTGCTCACGGTCTCCTTCGCGGACGGCGGCGAACTTCTCGACGCCCTGCTAGAAGTCCAGGGCGAGCTGGCCGAAATAGGGGAATGAACGGCCTCCGGACCTGCCTGCTCTGCGCCGCGCTCCTCCCGGCCGCCGCGTCCGCCCAGCAGCTCTTCGACCGGCTGTTGCCCAAGCCCGCGCCCGCGCTCCCGGAGGGCGCCGAGCCCCCGCCCGTCGTGGCGGTCCAGGACGACGACCCCACCGTCCTGGCGCCGTCCCTCTCGACGATCCGCCTCACCGGTGAGGCCGGCGGTCCCTTGCCCCTCCCCGCGGGGTTCGATGCCGCACCCTACCTCGGTGCCCCCCTAACCGTCGGCGCCCTCAACCGGCTCACCGACGCCCTGCTCGAGCGCTACGAGACCCTGGGCCGTCCCGTCGTCGAGCTCTGGGTGCCGGACCAGGACTTTGGCACCGGCCAACTCGTCATCGTCGTCGCCGACGGCCGCGTCGGCTCCGTGCAACTGGAGCCCGGCGACTACTTTGATCCCGACCTCCTCCAGCGCCGCATGCGCCTCGCCCCCGGCGACCCCATCCGCTCCGCGACCATCGCCGCGGAGACAGGGCGGCTCGGTCGCAACCCGTTCCGCGAGA
>CAZKYJ010000555.1:0-4160 GCA_964556355.1 uncultured Verrucomicrobiales bacterium
AGTGGAGCCAGGCAATGACCATGATGGTCACGAACGGGAGCGACGAGATGAGCGCCCCGAGCTTGTCGGTCCGCTTCGCGATCTCCGAGACCGCCACAATGATAAAGGCGGTGACGGCGTATTTGGTGATGAGGAAGGTCATGGCGCCGCGACAATCGACGGAGGCACGGGAACTGCCAAGAAAGATTAGTGGGATACCGGCATCCCCGATCGCGTATCAATAGGTAGTAACTGCCACCCCCGGAACGATGAAAACGAAGAACCGCCGCCAATTTCTCTCCGACATTTCTCGAGGTATGCTCATCACTGGCCTCGGCCCCGGCCTGGCGAGCCAGCTCGGGGTCACAGCCGCCTTCGCCGACGAGGGACCTGCCTCGCTCGACTTCGGGGCTCTCCGCCCTCTCGTCCACCTGATGCAGGACAACCCGGGCGAGCGGCTGCAGCCGCTCCTCGTCGACAAACTCCGCAACGGCGAGACCGGCCTGCGGGAGCTCATCGCCGCCGCCGCCCTCGCCAACGCCGAAACTTTCGGGGGACAAGACTACGTCGGCTACCACACCGAGATGGCGCTCGTCCCGGCTCTCAACATGTCCCGGCTCTTGCCCGAAACCGAGAAGCCACTACCGGTGCTTAAGGTTCTCTACCGCAACGCGGACCGCATCCAGGGGGTGGGCGGCGCCACCAAAAAGACCCTCGAACGCCTGCATGGCACCGACCTCGACCAGCTCACCGCCAGCGGCCCCGCGCTCCGCGACGCCGCCCGCGCGCCATCGATGGAGCGGGCGGAAGGGGTCTTGGCCAAGGCCTCCGGCCGCTCTCTCGAGGAAGGCTACAACGCGCTCCAGTTCATCGTCCAAGATGACGTCAACGTCCACCGCTTCGTCCTCGGCCACCGCGTGTGGGAGCTCGTCGGAATCGTCGGAGCCGAGCACGCCCACACCATCCTCCGACAGTCGGTGCGCTTCTGCGTCGACGAGGAACAGCGCCGGATCCGAGACCGGCGCCCCGAGTCGCCCATCCGCACCCTCCTCCCCCGGCTCGTCGACCAGCACGGCCTGGAACGTCGCGAGCCCGGCACGAAGCAACCCGGCGACGCCTGGGTCGAAGAGCTCGCGCACCTCATCTACGCCGCCGGCCAGGAAAAAGCCACCGATGCCGCCGCCGCCGCCCTGGCCGATGGGGTCGACCCCGAGGTCGTCGGCGAGGCGATCTCGCTCGCCTCCAACCAGCTCGTCCTCCGCCAGGAAAGCGGGCGCACCCACGGCGCGTCGCGCGGCGTCCACGGATCGGACGCCGCCAACGCCTGGCGCAACATGTCCCGCGTCACCGATTCCCGAAACACGATGGTCGGCCTGCTCGTCGCCGCCTACCATACCGCCGACTACGCGGCGGATCCAAAAGTGCAGGCCGAGCCGCTTCCCCACGAGATCGACCGCGAGAATGTCACCGCCACCGCACCCGATCAGCTTCTCGCCCAGACCGAGGCCGCCATCCGCGACAACGATCAGTCCGCCGCCGCCGCCACCGTCTACCACTACGGCTACCTCGGCCACGCCCCCCAGCCGGTCTTCGACCTCATGCTCAAGTACGCCGTCAGCGAGGACGGCCGGCTCCACGCCGAAAAGTACTACCAGACCGTGGCGGAAGAATTCGCCACCACGCGACCGGCGTTTCGCTGGCGCCAACTCGTCGCCCTCGCCCGCGTGACCGCCAGCGCCTACGGGTTCAATATCTCCGACGAACCTGGCCACCGCGCCCCCGGCTACGAAGAGGCGCGCCGCTTGCTCGCGGTCTGAAAGGGCTGCCCGAGAATCGTGCTCAGGACGCGTTCTCCGCTCCCCTCGGCGGGACCGGGCGCGACTTGATCGGCAGGGCATCGCTTGAATCCGTCACGGGAGTTGTGGGATTCGGGAAGCCGGTCGGGGAGGTAAGCGAGCCCCCCGCCAGAAAGCATTCGGGGGGCTGCTTCCGGCGGGGGGCCGCTTTCCTGGAGGAGGGAGCCTCGTGGTCACCGCTTGTCCCTAGGAGGGCGCTTGGGGGGGATGAAATCGGCTTCCACTCGGCACAGGCAGAGTAATTTCTAAAATAGAATATGCAACAAATTTTGTTTAATATTTTTTCAGTATGCATGTTTTTCGGACTCGTGGTATGAACAGGAAGTCCCCATGAGCCTGAGACCACCGGAAAGGAGAGGAACCGTCGAGCTGTCGTTTTTCCGGCGGCAGTGGCTGAAGCTGGTGGCGCTGATGGAGGATCATCCCCGAGCGTTCCTCGCGGCGGGTGGCCTCGTCTTGGCGCTCGTCTGGGTCTATGGGATCCCCCTGCAAGGGGCGGGCCACTGTCGGGAGTCGCTCCGCCGCTGGAAGCTAGAGATGATGGGAGGCGAGTATTCGATCGATCGGGCCATCAGGATTTTCGATGTCCTGATGTCGTTCGAGCCCGAGCCCCATGACCGTCTGGATGTGGTGGTGGTCGGGGGCGTCCCCCTGGCGGCATCGGCGTTTCGGGAGGAGCTCGAGACGGTGGTGACGCGCCGCCGTGGACGCGTGCGGTATATCGTTCTCGACCCGCGTCCCGGGGAACCCGGGAGCCCGATGGCACCGGCCTATGAAGCGCTGGCTACGGAGTTCGGGCAGGAACCCTGGGAGTTCCGGGCCGGTGCCTGGCATGCGGCGGCCGTGGCGCTCCGGCTAGGGGAGAAACTGGGAGATAACTTCGAGGTGCGCTTGCTGTCGCGACCGGCGCCCGATGCGCCACCCCCGTTCTTCGTCGGGGCGCGGTGGGTTCACGCCTACGATGCCGACGATCCGTCGAGCCGGATGGACGTGGTGGCGTTTGGCACGTCCGGACGGTCGGGAGAGGACTATGCCAGCAAGCCGGCGACGCTCTACGTGGACCGCCCCGACGACGCGGTGGTCACGGCACTCCAATCCCGGTTTGACGCCCTTTGGGAGCAGGCGGATCCCCTGGACGAAACCGTGCGGGCGGAACTCATGAAAACCCTCAATAGTACATGGCGCGCGCGCTAGAGAACGTCAATCTCCTCACCCTGAGCGCCGCCATCAAAGGCGCCCGGGAGGCCAAGGGATGGACGCTGCAACAGCTCTCCCACGAGCTGTGGTCGATGGGTTTTCCGACGTCCCAGAACAAGCTGTGGCGCCTCGAGAACACCCCTCCCCGACGCGTCGATACCGAACTTCTACTCTGGCTGGAAAAAGTGCTGGAAGTCCCGCTCCTCGATGGCGGCGAGCCCAAGCCCGTCCTCGTCGATGACGTGCTCGATCTCGTCGAACAATTTGTCGCGGCACGCCGGCAGTGCCGGGAACCGCCCCCGCAACCCGCGTCGCAGGCATTGGGAAAAATCTACCACAAGCTGCGCGAACTGGTCGACCCCACCTAGCCGATCGTCGCCCCTCCGGCGAGCGGGATAGCGGACCGCCCCGAGGGAATCGGCGGCGGGCTCGGGGCGCGCGCGCCGCCAACGAAACCCGTAAGGCGCGGGGCGAATCCGACGTTGGAATGCAGGCACTGCCGACCCCGCTATGAAATCTACAATCCCCACCGTCGCCCTCACGCTCGCTCTCGGAATCGCCACCGCAGCGGCCGCCCCCTCGTGGATCTGGTCATCGGAATCGCCCGCCGATGGCGAGCGCGCGACGTTCCGCACGACCGTGGCGATCCCGGACGGCGGTGTCTCCATGGCGATGCTCTCGTTCACCTGCGACAACGGCGCCACCGCCTACCTCAACGGGAAGAAAGTGGCGGAAAACCCGGACTGGCAAGAACCGTCCCGACGCGACATCACCGACCTCGTCAGGGCGGGTACGAACGAACTCCGCTTCGAGGCCAAAAATGAGGGTGGCGTCGCCGCCTTGGTCGCGAAGCTCACCCTGAAGCAGAAGGATGGCAGCACGACAACCCTCGAGTCCGGGGCGGACTGGGAAGCGCAGCGGAGCTGGTCGGACGCCTGGGTGCCCGCCACCGTGCTGGCGAAGTATGGGGACGCCCCGTGGGGCGATGCCCTCGACCGCGCCGGTTCAGATCCCACGGCGGTCGGCGTGGAGACGGTTCCCGGCTTCGCGGCGGAACTGCTCTACACCGTCCCTAAATCCGAGCAGGGATCGTGGGTCGCCATGACGGTTGACCCGCGGGGTCGCATC
>CAZKYJ010000556.1:0-4148 GCA_964556355.1 uncultured Verrucomicrobiales bacterium
CTCGAACCGCATCGGTGTTACCAAGGCTCTCCATCGCCACCCGACCGACCAACCCGCCCATACTGTGCGCGAGGAGCACGGCGCCCGACCACCCTCGGCCTCGAATTTCCTCCGCGAGCCACTCGCCATTGGCCGCGATTGGATCGAAGCTGAGGTAGCGTACGTCGTAGAGCTGATATTCTCCGCGCACCTCGGCCGAGACCTGTGACTCCCAGCGTTCGATGAAGTCGTCCCAGACCGTTTCTTCCGGACTCCAATCGAGGTAGCTGTCGCACTCGGTCTTGGCTACCTGCCACCCGTGAATGAGAAGAAGAGGAATCCTCGACGCCCCTGCCGACGAATCCCCGATGGGTTCGACTCGGTTCACACGTCCATCGCAGTCGGTAGAGGCTTCCAGCGCGGCAGAGATGATAAGCGTCAGTTCCTCACCGAAGTCCGGATAAGGGACCTCAAGCAAGGCGGTGCTGAAGGTTTGACCTGTCATCGGATCGACAAACGAAGTGGCTTGGGCCTCGGCGGTTAGGGAAATGATGTTTCCGTCTGAGTCCTCGACGCCTACAACTGCCAGATCGCCTCGAGCGGCGTCCGGCAATACCAGATGCACCCCGAGTGTACTTCCTTGCCCGCTCTGAAGCCCACTCGAAGCCGGCGCCCCGGGGACGCTGCTTCCACGAGCGAGCGACACCTCGATCGCCCGACCCGCTGTGGGGTACCCACCACCTGTTGAGGGGTCTTTTCCCGAAAGCTCGGCACTCACCGAGACCGGCGCCTCCGAGGCGCGGACGTTGACTTCGAGGACTGCGCTGCCCGCGATCCCGATCGTGTCGGCAGTTCCTGGCGGGATCAATCGGTCGCTGACGACCGGGATCGACGCCTCGAAGGGGACGCTTTCGCTTCCACCAGACTGCAAGGTGACACTCCGATCTTGTTTCCGGACACCGGGCTCGAATTCAAAACCAAGAGGGAGTACCACCTCCAACTTATATGCCTGCGGCTCCAACGCGGTGAAGTCGAACGTTCCGTCTTCCGCGGTGACCGTTTCCTTCGGAGTTGTCCCGCCCCGGAGGACCACCCCAGCGCCAGGTACGCCCTCTCCCGTCGCTTGGACCTGGACAACCCCCTGAATGCTTCCAGGGACCCTCGGTTCACTGGGATCATCTGAATCCCCGCAACTGGTGAGACCGAGGACGATTAGGGGAAGGCCAAGTAGGATCCGTTTCATTGACTCAGGCTCCTGATGGGGGATAGCGACATCAATGGCAAGACACGACAGGATGTCGTCCTACCGTCAACGAGCCGTCAACCCGTTACTCCAGCGGGAGGAACGAACGTCCGGAGGTCCCGGCACTAACGGGAGCCCTCGTCCCATTCTTCTGGGATGTCCGAGTCGATCGACCGTCTCCCCCGAGCGCTGGAAGACCGCTACCACGTAGAGCGGGATCTCGGCGAGGGCGGCATGGCCACCGTCTACGTGGCCGAGGCGGGTTCTACCCCGTTTCCGCGGACAGTCGAGACAAGGTCGGGAGGTCGAGTCGCCGGGACTCTTTGATTTCCGTTATCGACTCCGGTCGGGCTCTGCAGAAATACTGCGCGTTTCGCGAGGAAGGCGTGGTCCCGAGGGTGGCAGCCCGCCCCCGGCCCTCCGGGCCGATTCGGCGGCGTTCTGCGGGTCTCACACCGCTGACCTGGCGACCAACGGCATGAGGTCGGTGGACATCGTGTCCACGCACTCGGCTGCGCCGCGGGACTACCGCAGCATCTCGTTTTCCGGGCCAATTTCGAGACGCCAATCCCCCTGAGTCGCCCGGCCGACTCCCGTCCTCCATACGATAAGGGCCAGTCCAGCGCCTCTGGCAGCGTGCGCGTCCCCCCCACCTCCTCCAAGGAATACAGGCAAAGGCAGGCACCGACCGTGATCCTCGGGGGAGCCGCCGCAAGATCTCGGGGCGGTCACCGGGAAACATCGACCTCGTCCGATTTCCCGGCGCCATCGCCTGCGTAAAGGGAGTTATCTGGCATCCCAGCCTGACAGAAATGTCTTGCAGTTGTTGGGCGGCGCACAATCTTCGCACCTTCCGCGCAAAGGCGGTGCCGAAGCCTAGCGCTGGAGAATTGTCCACCTGCTGGTGAGGAGTCGGAGCCATGGGGATGTTTGACCGTTTGGTCGGACCAAAGGAGATCAAGCTGACTCCTCAAGGGGGCTTGGTACTCGCCGCGATCACGATGGTCGCCGTCGACGGCGATGTCGATGACGACGAACTTGCGATCATCCGCCGGTTGGACGGCGCGGGCGCCACCGAAGCGTGGCCCCGCAGCTTTGACGACCACCCCTCAGCGATTGGCTACGATGGCGAATCTGGTCGATATCGCGATGGCAGACGGCGCTCTGGCCGGAGCCGAAAGGGAACTGCTGGAGGCGTACGTTACGGCATTCGGCATCGCGGAGTCCGAGGTAGAGAAGATGGTTGCCGTCATCGCGGTAAAGAACGACCGAAGCGTCTTCGCGTAGGCCGTTCAACCCGTCAGGAAGGGTCGTGCGCGACGCCCAAGCCAGCGCTGAGCCGTCTGCACCGGACTGGTTCGGTAGGGCAATCGTTGGAGGTGTCGCTGCCTCCGCAGTGATCGTCTCGTTGGTGATCAAAAGTGCGTGGGCCCTCGCGCTGTTTCCGCTCGCCTTCGGTTCGTCCCTCGCCGCAGTGGCCCCGAGGTATACATTCGATCGGGTAGACGCCGCCCGGGCACCGCTGACGCGCTTCCGCGAATGGGGCCGCCATATCGGGTCGCGCTCGCGGATATGGGGCGTCGCGGAGTTCTCGGACTATTTCGTCCGCCCATTCACCGCCACAGCTGATCGCTGGTGGAGACTCACGGACGGTTTTCGCTCGTCTCCTGTGCGGACTGCAGTCCGTGTAGTCGGCGCGGGGTATGCTGCGCTCGCGGCCGGAGTCCTCTTCGCTGGCGCGGTATCACTCCTTCTCGCGGTGATCATCGGACTTCTGCTCCTCAATCTCTTGTTGTCCGCAGTCACCGGGTCCGGAGAGCAGGGAAGCGAGGAAAGGCGGACTCCTGGCTGGTTCTCCGAAACCGAGTGCTCGCGGTGCGGTAGCAAGGAGCACTCACTAGACCGGTGTCCGCACGGGTTTCTGTCGGACAGCTGTGCCCGCTGCGGTAGTGTCGACCACGCCACGGATGCGTGTCCCCACGGCTTCTTCGCTCAGGAGTGTGATCGCTGTTCCAGCAGGGAGCATTCGACAGAGGATTGTCCTCACGGCTTTCTCGACGGCCAGTGCCAAAACTGTGGCAGTAGGAACCACGCCTCGGAAAGCTGCCCTCATGGATGGTTTGAGAATGAGTGCACCCATTGTGGAAGCAAGGAGCACTCCCTTGAGAACTGTCCGCATTGATCCAGAGATGTGCTGACGCCAGATAACTAAAGGTTGCCGCCTGCGTTCGCTGCGCTCACTCCGGTGAATCACGGCCCCGCTAGCGCGTAGCCTAGCCGAGCATCATGGTGAGGCTGCTGGTGCTTGGCGGTCTGATGGCTTCTGCCGGGGCCGCGCCGGCAACACCTTTCCGATTTGCGACACCGACAGACGACGCAGGCCACCCTGAGTCGCCCCGGGAACGGACCTTGGAGGGGGCCTCATCCTCGTAGCTTTGGCGGCTCCGCTACTTCGGCCTCCTCTCTGCCGTGGAGGGGATCACTGTCTACATGCAACATGACAGTGATCCCGCTTCATACGTGAAGGCCCCCAAGCGGCGGTCGGTCAGTACCGGGCTCCCCTCCACACAGCGAGGTTCCGCAGCAGAAGTTGTGTCTCGGCGGTGCGGGCGCGGATCAAGAGATCGAGCCGCGTGCCGGCGTCGGAGGGGACGCGGAGCGGGTGCGTCGACACGACGGTCCGGTTGACGATCAGGTCCATGGTGCCATCCGGTCGGATTTGGAGCCCGATGTGAGCCCATCCGTCCCGGGGGAGCCCGGGCACCTGCACGGCCCCGAGCGGCGAACCGAATGCGACCAAGCGAGCTCCCGACGGGTCGAACCGCTCAAGCTCGCCAGCTGGGTACTGCCCACAGACTTCGTACTCAGTCGCCCAATTGGGGCGCCAGGTTCGATCCACGTTCGACTGCGGCTCCTGTTGAGCGGC
>CAZKYJ010000557.1:0-1310 GCA_964556355.1 uncultured Verrucomicrobiales bacterium
GCGCGCGCAGGTGATCACCAAAGAGCCGCTTGTGCTCGGCCGCGGCCCGGTGGATGGGATTGTCCCGCTTCCCGTACTCGGCGCTGGCGTTGATGAACATACAGCCCTGGAAGGTACCCTGCGCGAACCAGCCCTCCATCACATCAAAGAGGGCGAGGAGGGAGGCGCGGGCGTCGCCATCCGCCCGGCGATCCATCTCCGCGCAAAAGTACTCGCGAACCCAGCTGTCCCGCTTGTCCAAAGCCGCCAAGACCAGCGCTTCTTTTCCCTCGGGGAAGGCCCCCATCAAATCCGCCGCCGAACAGCCCGCCGATCGGGCAACCAGGGCTTCGTCCACCGAGTGGTAGCCGTGGGCATTGAAGAGACCCAAGGCCTCGTCGATCAAACGTTCCCTCAATTCATCCGGCGCTGCGACGCGTTGCCCCATTTCCGCCTAATTTAATACCGGTCCCCTCGATCCCGCAAGTTGGCACCTTCACTCCGTAGCCGCCCTCCGGCGGGCTGGCTCAAGGCAGCCGCCATGAGGATCTCCACGGACCGCCGAGCGCGTGCTGCCGAGTCGGGATTCCCGCGAACGACGGCGGTGACGATCGCCCCCTCCAACACGAGAAAAATCTGATCGGCCAGGTCTTCCGGATCGTCGGCACCCGCCGCCGCACACTGCTCTTTCAGGTAGCTAAAAAAGAGCCGCTTGTGCTCGGCCGCAGCGGCATGGATCGGGTTCTCCGCTTTGGTAAACTCCGCCGTCGCATTGATGAACATGCACCCGCGGAAGGCCTCGCTCCCGAACCACTCGCGAAATATGTCGAATATCGCGAGGATCCGCTCCCCGGGATCGGACGCCCGTCGCTCCGCCTCCCGGATAATCTTGTTGCGCTCGACCTCATCCCTCCGGCGCAGCGCAGCCAAGATAAGATCGTCCTTGCTCCGGAAATGCGCGTAGAGCGTCATCTTCGATACCCCGGAATGCTCGGCAATCGCATCCCCCCCGGTGGCGTGAAACCCGTCGCGGTTAAATAGCTCGATCGCCGATTGGATCAGTCTTTCTCGTTTGAGTGACATGGGGCAGGAGATGGAAGGGGCGCCCGGTCACACAGCACCAAGACGTTGGAACGGATGGTAAAGCACACTCGGGCGTTTTTTGGCTCAATCTAAAAGGGATCGGCCAGGCTTGCTCGTCGAACACCGAGGCAAAACTGCCGCAACCCTCTCTTTTTTCTATTGACCTTACTATACAGTTCGGTATAAAACGAGAGAGAACTTGTTCGCCTGCCTATGCGTTTGCTTCCTGCTCTCCGAATCCTCCGCCT
>CAZKYJ010000557.1:1320-4148 GCA_964556355.1 uncultured Verrucomicrobiales bacterium
CCCGGGGTTCACGGTCTTCGGGATCGTCCGCGATCCGTTCGGGTGGGCGGTCGACAGCGATGACGCCCGCATATTTTTCAAAGACGTGACCACCGGCACAGTTCTCGCGCAGACCCGGATCGGGGGAGCCTCGGTGGACGAGAACTACCGCCTCATGCTGGCCATCGACCACAACCGTAGCGGGGAACCCTACAAGCCGGGCGCCGTTGACGAGGCCACGCCGTTCGCCATCGAGGTGGTCATCGACGGCCTCACCTATCTCCCGGTAGAAACGGTGAAGACGCCGGTCGAGGGCGCGGAAGCCGGGGAGTTCCTCCGCCTCGACCTCAGCCTCGGGCTCGATGCCGACGAGGACGGCCTCCCGGACCTCTGGGAGCGGTGGCAGCTCGAGAGCGCCGGGCTGGATCCAAACCGGCTGGACCTCCTGAACCGGGACGATGACCTCGACGGCGACGGGCTCAGCAACTTCCTCGAATACATCGCCGGAACCTTCGCCTACCTGCGCAGCGACCGCCTCTACCTCGAGATCAAAGAGCGTCTGCCCAACGGCTGGAACCGGCTCGAACTCCTCGCGGTCATCGACAAGACCTACGTCATCGAGCAATCGACCGACCTGCGGAACTGGATCCCGGCCACCTTCTCGCTCTCGGAGGACGATGCCGATCTTGTCACCACCTGGCGCGCGCCCGATACGGTCGTGCAGGCCGTGCGCACGCAATCCGCCGACGCGTCCACCGCCTACCGCCTCACCGTCCGATGATCACGAAAGCCCTCGCCATCGCTGCGCTGCTGGCCGGCACTGGGGTCGCAGCCCGCGCCGGCTGGACCACCGAGACCTACCAGCTCCAGCCGGGCTGGAATGCCCTCTATGCGCTCAACGACGCCGCGCACACCACGTTGGACGACCTGCTTGCCCCCTTCCCCGCCATCACGGAGGTCTGGCGCTGGGAGCCGTCCGAACTGAGCGCCCAATTCATTGGCGATCCGACCCAGGTCGTCGCCGGTCAGGAGTGGAAAACGTGGATCCGCAACGATCCTACCAACACCACTATCAACACGCTCCTCCCCAACTTCGGCTACCTCGTCTTCGTCTCCGGATCCTCCCCGATCACCCTCCGGGTCACCGGCCGCGCCGTCCTGAACAAGATCGATTGGCGCGCGAGCGGGGCTAACCTCGTCGGCTTCCCCGCCGCCGAAGCGCCTCGCCCCCGCTTTGGAGGCACCACTTCCGGCTACCTCGCCCCGCTCGCTGCCATCGGCTACAATCCGCTCCAGACCGAGATCTTCCAATACGTCGGCGGCCCGATCGGCCCCGCCAACCCCGCGCGGATCGGCAGCCCGGTCTCCACCAATATCCTCCGGGGCAAAGCCTACTGGATCAGCCTCCAGGCCTACTCAGATTTCGTCTCGCCCGTCGAGGTCGAACTGAGTTCGGTTTCGGGAAGGCTCGAATTCGGAACCCGGGGCGGCCCACAAAAAATCCTGCTCACCAACCGCAGCGCCGCCCCGCTCAGCGTCGCGGTTACCTCCACCACCTCGGATCCCGCCCCCGCAGGTCAGGAAGCCGTCGCCGGTCCGGTGCCGCTCCTGCGGCGCGTCTTTGACCATACCGACCAGTGAAGCCAGTTTGGGCCGCTCAACGGCCCAATCGAAGCCGATCTGGCTCCCGGCGAGAGCATCTCGTGGACGCTCGTCCCAGACCGCGCGAGCATGATCGGTAACGTCGGCGACCACCACGCCAGCGTCTTGCGGATCACCGACACCGGCGCCCACGGGAGCTATTCCGCATTCACCGTTCCCGTGACCGCCGTCAGGGGAGATCTCGGCGGCCTCTGGGTCGGCGAGGCGGTCATCACCCAAGTGCAGAACCAGCTCCAGCGCTTCCAGCGGAACCCCGACGGCAGCAACGCCATCGACGACGAGGGGAACTACCTGCTCATCGACTCGGCCGACACCCTCGCCCCGACCGCCCAACCGTTCCGACTGCGGCTCATCGTCCATGTCGATGACTCCGGCACCGCCCGGCTCCTCTCCAACGTCTATTTCGGCGCGCTCGACGTGGCGGGCGCCCCCCTTGGATTCGCCACCGAGCAGCGCTTCCTGCGTGCCGAATCGCTGGAATCCGCCACCCGCATCACCGCCACCCACCTCCCCCTCGATGTCGATGCGATCCTCGCCGGGGGCCTGGGCATCGGCACCCAGGGCAGCACCACCGTCGCCCTTCCCCACACCGCGCCCACCAACCCGTTCGTCCACACCTACCACCCGGACCACGACAACCTCGACGCCCGCTTCCAGAACCCGCTCCCCGCCGGCGTCGAGAGCCACACCGTCACCCGCGCCATCACCTTGACGGTCGACGCTTCCGCGCCCGACGGCGACCCGACCTGGGGGGCGGCCAGCCTCACCGGCGCCTACGCCGAGACCCTCACCGGCCTTCACAAAAACACCATCGCCACCCAAGGGCGCTTCGCCCTTTCCCGGGTCTCCGAGATCACCACCCTCCAGCGCTGACACCGCCATCGAAGTCACTAGCAAATCCACCACAGAACCTGCCATGAGATCTTTCATCGCCATCGCCCTGCTCGCCGCCACCTTCACCGTTCCGGCGCAGGCCCAGACTCCCACTTCCAGCCCGGGAGTGCCGCGGTTCATCAACTACCAAGGCTTCGTCACCGACAGCAACGAAGTTCCGCTGGGCGACGCCGCCCCCACCAACTTCGACATGCTCTTCCAGATCTACGACGCGGGCACCGGTGGCACCACGCTCTGGGGCGAGATGCAGACGGTCACCATCGCCGGAGGCCAGTTCTCCGTCGTCCTCGGCA
>CAZKYJ010000558.1:0-4140 GCA_964556355.1 uncultured Verrucomicrobiales bacterium
ATGAGCGGCTGCCCCGTGTATGGGTCGTTCACCACGATTCCACTGGGGAGGTCACGGACGTCTACCATCCGGCCTCGAACGTACGGACTGTAGACAAACCCCGGCTTCCCAGCGATCCGCACCGCCACCGGGGGACGCCTCGGTGGGGATGCCTGCCACCGGGGCTGGGCACCTTGGCGCGGCGGGTCTTGCGCCCCGCGAACCACCACCCGATTCCGGGGGTTCTCGGCAAAAATCGAGTCCGGGATACGGATGACCGTCCCGCAGGACGCCAGGAGCATCGGCAACAGTAGCAGGACGATCGCTCTCATCACGCCGCCTCCATCGCCCGCTGCACCAATGCCTCCGTCGCCCGCACGCCATCAACCGGCGAAAGCCCCCCGCCCACGTACTCGATGGCGATATCGCCGCTAAAACCCGTGGCCTTCACCATGCGGAGGATCGTGAAGTAGTCGGTCTCGACCTCCGTCCCATCGTCCGAAAACGCCGCCGATTTCGCACAGAGCGAACGGGCGTGGGGCAGGAGCCGCCGCATCCCGTCCTCCCGGTCGCCATCGAAATTCCCGAAGTCCGCGATCAGCCCGACTCCCATCGGACCAAGGGCGGTCACCAGGCTGATGAGGTACGCCGGGTCGCGGGAGAGACCGCCGATGTTCTCCGTCAGCAATTGCGGGCCGCCGTCACCCATCTTCTGCCGCAGAGCGGAAAGTGCCATGGTCGCCCGGATCACGGCGGCATGGAACTCGCCCTTCGCCGAGGTCTGCACGCGCAAGAACTCGCACCCGAGAATCCCCGCCACATCCCGCCAACGGAGGTGCTCGTCGAGCGCTTTCGAGCGCTGGTCGCCGCCCGCGGCCGTCAGCGGAGTTTCCGGTGAAACCAGCAGCACCCGGCTCTCCACGCCAGCATCATCGCAGCGCCGGCGGAGTTCCTTGAAATAGCTCTCATCGCCCAGGCGACCCGCGAAAAACTGCGTATCGTGCTCGCAGCGATCAATTCGGAAGGTCTCCCGCACGAACTTCGGATAGCTCAGGGGATCCAACGAACCATCCTTGAAGAGCGGCCGCAACGAGATCGGATGGATGCTCATCCGGATCCAAGGTTCCGGTGAAAGCCCCGACGCCGGCGTCCCCGAAAGCGCGGCCACGGCCAGCGCCCGGAGCATCGAACGGCGTGATAATCTCGACAACACCCCGGACGCTAATCGCCGCCCAATCCAATGACAACCGCCGAACGAATAGCCGCATGGCAGCGCGCCCTGCAACTGCAACTTATTTAGTCTGACTAAAAACTATCGGCTCGGGAGCCGAAGGAGGAGGGAGAGCTTGATCCCGCTCGGGCGGGCGGATCGCCTAGTCCGCGTTGTGGTAGTCCTGAAGTTTTTCCGCCCGTTCGCGGACGAGGCGGACGACGAGCGAGGTCCAGCCGGTCTGGTGGCTGGCACCCAGCCCTTCACCGGTCTCGGCGTGGAAGTACTCGTGGAAAAGCATGAGGTTCTGCCACGTGGGGTTGTCGGTGTAGCGCAGGGCCCGGCCATCGCCGAAACAGGGCCGGTAGCCTTTCGCGTCCTTCTGGAAGATGGCGATGAGCCGCTCGGAGATGAGGTCGGCCACCTGGTTCAAGGTGAGCATGTGGCCGGATCCAGCCGGTGCCTCGATGGTGAAGTCGTCGCCGTAGAAGTGGTGGTAGCGCTCCAGAGCCTCCACGATGAGGTAGTTGACCGGGAACCAGACCGGGCCCCGCCAGTTCGAATTGCCACCGAACATCCAGCTGTCGCTCTCGCCGGGGACATAGGCGACCTCGTTGTACTCGCCACCGTGGTCGAACTTGAACGGGTGCTTCTCGTGAACCTTGCTGAGGGAGCGGACGCCGAAGTCGCTGAGGAACTCGTCCTCGTCGACCAGCCGCTCGAGGCAGCGGCGGAGCCGGACCAGCGACGGGATGGCGAGGAGGCGCATGCCCTCTCCCTTGCTCTGGTCGCCGTAGCTGACGTATTTGGCGAGCTCGGTGCGGTTCTCGATGAACCAGGTCATCCGCTTCTTGAAGCCGGGGAGCGCGTCGATGGTTTTCTGATCGAGCACGGTGACGGCGATGAGCGGGAGCAGGCCAACCAACGAACGCACCTTGAGCGGGATCGGATTCTGGTGATCGATGATGAGCTGGTCATAGTAGAAACCGTCTTCCTCGTCCCAGAGGCCGTCGCCACCGAGGGCGTTGATGGCGTCTGTGATATTGACGAAGTGCTCGAAGAATTTCGAGGCGATGTCCTCGTAGGCGGGGCGTTGCAGCGCCAGCTCGAGTGACATGGAGAGCATGAGCAGGCAGTAGGAGGCCATCCAGGCCGTGCCGTCGGCCTGGTTGAGGTGGCCACCCCCAGGCAGCGGGCGGGAGCGGTCGAAGACCCCGATGTTATCCAGCCCGAGGAAGCCGCCGCCGAAGACGTGGCGGCCCTCGACGTCCTTGCGGTTGACCCACCAAGTGAAGTTGAGGAGGAGTTTCTGGAAGGCTTTCTCGAGGAACTCGAGGTCGCGCTCGCCCTTCTTATCGGCGATCTTGTAGACCCGCCAGACGGCCCAGGCATGAACCGGGGGGTTGACGTCGGAGAAGTTCCACTCGTAAGCCGGTAGCTGGCCGTTGGGGTGCATGTACCACTCCCGGAGGAGGAGGAGGAGCTGGCTCTTGGCGAAATCCGGATCCACTTTCGCGAAGGGCATCATGTGGAAGGCGGTGTCCCAGGCGGCGAACCATGGGTACTCCCACTTGTCCGGCATCGAGAGGATGTCGCGGGCGTAGAAGTGCCCCCAGTCGGCGTTCCGACCGTGCTTGCGGGAGGCCGGCGGCGCGGGCTCGTCGGAATCGCCGTTGATCCAATCGTCGACGATGAACTCGAAGAACTGCTTGGTCCAGATGAGGCCGGCGTAGCCCTGGCGGGAAATCAGGACGTCCTCGTCGTTGGCGCTCTTCGGCATGATCTCGGCGTAGAAGGCATCGCATTCGGCGATCCGGGCAGCCATCGTCGCATCGAAGTCCGCCAGCCCCGCCACGCCGTTGTCCTCGGCGATCGGGTGCAGGCGGCAGCGGATGGTGACGGTCGCACCGGCGGGGATTTCGAAGGCGAGGTGCGCGGCGCCTTTGGTGCCCCGGCGCTTGGGGTTCACCGCGCCATTTTCCTGATCGATGACGTGACGGTGGAAGGCGTCCTTGTTGTGTGGTGACGTATTCTTTGATCCGAAGATGCGCTCGAAATTGGTTTCGTTGTCGCAGAAGAGCCAGTCGGCGGGAGCTTCCCCGTCGTCGGTGCCGACGTGGAAAAGCATGTCGCCGAGCTCCTCGTGGTGGAGGAGGATGGCGCCGGCATCGTCGTCGAACTCCATCCAGGGGCGCATCTTGCACTCGGAGTGGCTGCAACCCCAGGTCCAGACGTTGCGGAACCAGACGGTGGGCAGGACGTGGAGCGGCGCGGCGCTCTGGCCGTGGTTGGTGATAGTGAGCTTCCAGAGCAGGTCGTTGGGGCTGCGCTTGGCCACTTCCTGGAGGACGTCGAAGTAGGCGTCGTCGTCGAAGAGCCCGAGGTCGGCCAGCTCGAGTTCGCCCAGGCGCTTGTTCCGGCCGCGATTCTTCTCGACGAGCTCGGTGTAGGGATAGCGGGCGTGGGGGTACTTGTAGAGGCCTTTGGTATAAGAATGGGTTGGGGTGGCGTCGAGGTAGTAGTAGCACTCCTTGACGTCTTCCCCGTGGCTCCCCTCTTTTCCACTGAGCCCGAAGAGGCGCTCCTTGAGGATGTCATCCCGGCCGTTCCACAGGGCGGGCGCCATGCAGACCCGGCACTCGCGGTCCGACCACCCCATCAGGCCGTCCTCGCCCCAACGGTAGGCGCGGCTCCTTGCCTGGTCGTGGGTGAAATATTCCCAGCTCTCCTGGTGGCCGGAGTAATCCTCCCGAACGGTGCCCCACTGGCGCTCGGACAGGTAGGTCCCCCACCGCTTCCAGTTCTTCGCCCGAACTTTGTCTTCTGCTAGCCTCTGTTTTTCCGCGTCCATGGGAGGAACTAATCCAAGAATCGCCCAAGGGGAAGCGGGGAATTCAGGGAGGGTGACGATTTCGTGACGGCCACGGTTCACGGGACCCGAACGGCGGGAA
>CAZKYJ010000559.1:0-4128 GCA_964556355.1 uncultured Verrucomicrobiales bacterium
GTCGGCATAGTTCCCTTCGGTATCGATGACTTCGAGCGTCGAGCCGTCCCCGTCGGCGCGCCCCGGCCAGTCACCGGAATCGTTGTAGGCGAACGAATGGACGACCGTGCCGTCGGCGGCCAGGAGGGTCAGCATTTCGCCCCCGTCATCGAGGCTTCCCGACCAGGTTCCGGCCACGGGCCGACCGGTGCCATAGCGCGCCTCGAAGGCGGCCAGGTCTTCGACGATGACCGCCCGCGCTCCGGGAGCCAGGGCAAAGTTGGCGAAGGTGAAGACGATGCCGTCGGTGAAACGGGCTCCGGAGAGGTTGATGGCGGCGGCGCCAACATTGGCGACCTCGATGAATTCGAAGTCGTTCGTCCCGAACGCGCTGCCAGGGGCGGGGTCGTGAGGGTGGTAGTTGATCTCCGTGATCCTGAGGTCGGCCGCGGTGGCCAGCGCCTCGATGAAGAAGGTGGCGGAGTTGAGGGCGGACCAGTTGCCCCCGCTGAGCCAGCGGGTCTGGACGAGACCGGAAGCGTTCAGGCCGATGGGGGAGCCCGAGTATTCAAAGGCACCCGCGGCCACCCCGCCGCCCTCGGCGCGGGGGTCGCTGCCATCGGTCGTATAGTAGAGGGTTCCGATGCCGCCGGTCAGGGTGAGGTCGCCGCCGGCCGGAATGACGCCGCCGTGCTGGGCGCTACCGTTGACGGCGAACTGGGGGGGATCGACGGCCGGGAGACGGGTCTGGCCGGTGTTCGGCCAGGTCTGCGCTTTCCATGTTTCGATCATGGTTTCGGTACGGTTGTCGGTGCCGGTTGCAGGGAACCAGCTTCCGAGGATCCCATTCGTGGGGACGGTGCCCTGGGGGCCGAAGATCGCACCGAGCCAGTCGTCGGCGCGGGTGTAGGGGCTGCTGACGCGGTCGTCACCCCAGCGGGCGGACTCGCCGACGATAGCCGAGTCCAAGCGGGCAACCCGCGCCTCGAAGCGGGCGCGGTTGCGGGCGTTGACCAGCGCACCGCCGTTGAAGAGGTGGCGGTAGGCGCGGTCGGCGAAGGCGACCCGAAACTCGAGATGGTTGTCGAGTGAGTCGATGAGCAGTGCCCCGTCCTCGGTGATCGAAAGGCTCGTGTCGTTCTCGTTTTCCAGGGTGCGCTCCGAGTCCCAGAGATAAAAGCGCCAGGGGGCATTGGAGCTGCCGCCTCCGGCGGCGCGCCAGTTGCCGTTGGTTTTCAGATCGTCGTTGTCACCGAAGCGCTGCATGATGAGGTAGTCGATGTAGCTGTCGGTATCGAGGACGGCTTGGATCTGCGCCCAGGTGGACGACGCGTTGGTGACCACGTTCCGCATGGCGCTGAAACTGGCTTGTTCGCTAGTGGTGAAGCTGCCGGGGTTGTAGCCCACGATGGTATCGGCATCGCCGCCGTTGTAGGCGGCATAGTGGTCGTTCTCGAGGCGCTCGTGGATGTTGAAGACCCCCCAGTAGAGACCGTTGAGATAGAGGTGCACGTAGTCGCCTCGGCCGCCGTCGGCCTGGCCCATGGCGATGAGGGAGTCGCGCATCCACTGGTCGCGGATCAGGGTGGCGCGTTGTTGCTGACCGGAATCACGATGGATCCACGAGTTGTTGTACATGGCGCGGAGGTGGATGGCGTCGAATTCCCGGACGGCCGGCGTTCCGAAGAGGTCGTAGTCGAGTTTCCCCGCCCCGTAGAAATTCCGGAAGCGGAGGCTCATCGAGTGCTTGATCGCGCTGCCCGGATTGCGGCTGGCGCCCCCTTGGATCCGCAGCCCGGCGTCGATCTGGAAGCCATCGATGACGTTGGCACCCTCGCCGGTGACATCGGGTTGGAAGTATTCGGCGGAGACGGCGGGCTCGAGGCTGTTGGGCAGGACGATGGGGTCGTCGGATGGGGGGATGCGGCTGGTGGTGCGCGAATAGATCCCCTGCGGGCCGAAGAGGGCGCCGACCGAGGTGGACACGGATAACGTGGGGATCGAGCGGAGGCCGTCGAGGAACCGCTGGGCGTCCTCCGCACTCTGGGAGACATCGGGATCGACGTCGTAGTCGGCGTTGGATTCGGTTCCCCAGGCCGTCGGGTATCCGGCGGGGCGGGTCTGGGTGGCTACGGCATCCGGGAAGATGTACGTCTGGGTGTCGATATTCGTCGGCTCGCCCCCGGAGACGGTGGCGGCGGCGCGGAGCACGGTGGTGGTGGTGATGTTTATTGGCGCCGAATAGGTCTGCGCGGTGCCGGTGGGGTTGCCGGCGGCGTCGATGGGCGGCGCGCTATCGGTGGTGAAATAGATGGTGGCGCCGGGGGTGGCGGAGGTGATGGCGACGCTGAACGGGGCGGTGTAGAACCCGCGGTTGGCGGAGAACTTGGTGTCGGCCGCGCGGAGGACGCCCCCGGCATCGTTAGCTGCGCCGGGGGTGGGGGTGGTGAAGTAGACGGAGGCGAGGTCCGACGGGCGGAGGCCGTAGGACACGTCGGCGTCCTGCGGAGGGTAGTCTGTGCCGCTCGGGCCGAATTCTCCGGCGATGGTCAAGTCCGGGCGCACCAGGGCGAGATACTCTCCACCGGCCGAGAGGCCGAAGCCGGTGTGGAGGTTGCCGTTGGCGTCGGGCGAAGGGCCGGAGGTCGCGAAGACGACGAGGTAGTCGCCAGCGCCCACGAGGGTATTCGCCGGAAAGGTGAACTTGGTCAGATTGCTGGCGCTATCGGTCAGGTGCCAGCCCGCGAGATCGATCGTCGAGGCCGAGCTGTTGAAAATTTCGATCCAATCATCGAAGGTGCCGGCGACGGCGTTGGGGACGGGGGTCGAGTCGTTGGCGGCCATAAACTCGTTGAGGATGACCTCGGAGATCTCGCCCGTGGTGAACGAGCGGGAGGTGGTGACGATGTCGTTGCCTCCACTGTTGGAAGCACCAGCGGTGAAAAAGTAGGTGGTGCCGGGGGTGAGGTCATCGAGGGAAACGGAAAACGGTCCGCTTTGCGAGCCGACGATGATCGAAGTTTCCCAGGCGGCCGGGTTCGTGCCGCCATCGCTCGTCCCGTAGTAAATCGTGACGGTCGGGGATTCACCGCCATCTGAGGTGACCTCGCCGCCGACCGTGGCCGAGACGCCGCCGATGTTGGTGGCGGCGCTGGTGACGAGGGACGGTGGTTGTACCGCGATGGTGGTGAACGTCGCGCTCGATGGCGCCCAGGCGGTGCCGGCAGAGTTGACCGCGCGGGCACGGAAGAAGTACTGGGTGCCAGGCTCGAGCAGGACAATGGTGTCGGAAAAGGCGCCGGTCTGCGCGCCGACGCCGTTGGCATTGCCCCAGGCGGCGGGATCCGTGCCGCCATCGCTCGTCCCGTAAAAGATGGTGACGACGGGTGCCACGCCGCCCGTGCTCGTGACCGTTCCGCCGAGATCGGCCTCGGTCGAGGTGACGTTCGTGGCGGCGGCGTTGGTGACGGTTGGCGGGCTGGTGGCGGAAGCGATGGTGAGCCCCTCGCCGGCACCACCATCGAGGACGATGAAGGCGTCGCCCCCGCCGAGGGTGCCGCCGGTCTCGCCGGTCTGACCGTTGATCGAAGCGGCGTAGACCCAGGTCGTTCCCGAAACAACCACCGACTGATCGGGGGTGTCGAATGCGGCGGCGGTGGCGATGGCCGGGTCGGTGGCCCCCGTCCCGTGGAATTTGGCAAAGCCGTGGAGGGCGGCGATGTGACGGGCGGAGAGTTCGTCGTCGCGGACGCTGACGTCGTCCAGCCCGCCGTTCCAGAACCGCTGGGTGTCCCTCTCGGCGCCGAGCAACCCGTTGAAGGACATTGCGTAGGGGTCGTTGTCGCCGGCCAGCGACTGCACATCGCTCTGGAGGATGCCATCTATATAGACGCGCAACGAACCGTCGGCGGCGAAGGTGGTGGCGATATGGAGCCATTGTCCGGTGGGGATCGGGTTATTGCTCGAGGCGTCGCGGCGCGACGAGCCGTCGTCCAGATCGACGCGGATGCGGGCGGCGGCGTCCGACTGGAAGCTGTAGTAGACCGAGCTGCCGCCGCCCGAAGCCCCAATGGCCACCGGGCCGCGCTCTCCGGAGTTGTCTTCCGAGCGTACCCAGGCGGTGATGCTTCCAGCGGAAAAGGAGCCGAC
>CAZKYJ010000560.1:0-4127 GCA_964556355.1 uncultured Verrucomicrobiales bacterium
GGTCGGGTTTGACGTGTCTCGCGTGGCGATGGCTTCGGCGAAGGCTCCGATGTTGCGGTTCACCCCGTCCTTGTAAATGCCGTCCGTCTTGCCCCCTTGATAGAACGTCCCCTCCTCGCCCCGAATGAGCACGCGCCCGCCATATTCGGTCTCGAGGACGCCCTCCGATCCGAACATCCGATTGCGGATGCCGCCCTGGGCACCGTGGGCGCCAAACTGCCTCGAACTGAATGCCACGCCGACATCGTCAGGGTATTCGAACGTCACGACGAAGTGATCCCAGCAATCCCCGACATCCGTGCGGACTTTTCTCCCCCCGGTGCCCGTGGCCCGGAGCGGGTTGGCCTGCATCGCCCAACTCATGACGTCGAGAGTGTGGATATTCTGCTCGGTGATGATGTCGCCGGAGAGCGCCCGGTCGAAAACCCAGTTGGCCAGCCGCGCTTCCGGGGTGCCCGGCTCCTGCTGGATGCTCAGACGCCCTGCGTGGTAGGTCGACTCGCCGAAACACATGTCCCCGAGCGCCCCCTCATGGACGCGGCGCATCGCCTCCACGAAAAATGGATCATTGCGCGTCTGGAAATCGACGAGGAACGGGAGCCCCTTCTTCGCCGCCTGCCCGGCCGACTCCTCGATGCTCTGGCAGCCGGGGACGTCGACGGCGATCGGCTTGGCGAGATAGACCGCCACTCCCGCCGCGACCGCCGCAGCGGCCTGTTCCGGGTGGAAGTAGGGCGGGCTGATGATCGCGACGGCGTCGATCCCCCCGGCGTCGAGCATGCGCTCGTAGCCCCTGAGGCCGGTGAAGCGACGCGCCGCCGGCAGCCCATGCTCCTCGCCTACCGCGTCGGCTTTGGCGGGGAAATAGTCGGCCACCGAGACGATCTCATAGCGGCCGGACTCTTTGAACAGCCGGAGGATCCAAGAGCCTCGCCCACCGCAGCCGATGAGACCGAGACGGATTTTCGGGGCGGTGGCGTCAGCGGCGGGAGAACGGGCGGCGGTGGCCAGCGCGCTTGCGGCGAGCACGGCGCCTCCCGATCGGTTGAGGAATTGGCGTCGGTTCATCGGGGATTCATGCGAAGTCGCGCGGAGGCTATCCTTTCTCCAGGACGGCCAAGACGTCGGCCGCCTGCTTGTCCGTGGCCGCTTTGAGGTCGCGCCAAATGACCTTGCCGTCCTTGATGAGGAAGGCCTGCCGCGACGCGAATCCGGGCTTCAGCAACGGGACACCGAACGCGCCCACCACTTTGCCGTCCTCATCCGCGATGAGCGTGAACGGGAGGTTATGGTTTTTCTCGAACGCCTTCTGGGCGTCCGAGCTGTCCATGCTGACGCCGATAACCGTCACCCCTTTTTCCGTCAGTTGCTCGTAGGCGTCACGAAGGCTGCAGGCCTGTTTTGTGCAGCCGGGGGTATCGGCTTTTGGGTAGAAGTAGACTAAGGTGATCCCCTCCTTGGCAATTTCACCGATATCGATCTTTTCGCCATTCTGATCAACTGCGGAAATTGCGGGAGAAGCATCGCCAACATCAAGAGGTTCAGCGGCTTGTGCCATCCCTATCGCACTGGCAACGAAGAGGGTGAGGGTGATTGGGCTCAGAAGTTTGTTTTTTTGTCTTTTCATCTGTGTAGTTTCTCACGTTCAATACGTTCTTTACAAACCCACTAAACGCATGCGCAGGACGATAACTAACGAACACGGCGAAAAACTTGCCTACAAATATCACCGTGCGCAGACCAAGCGTAAGCCCGCGAAGAACGCGCGCCCCCCGCTCGTCCTGATTGGTCATGGGGTGACCGGCAACCTTGAGCGGCCGCTCGTCACGGCCTTGGCCAAGGCGGCATCGCAGGGCGGGCTGCACACCATTCGGTTTTCATTTTCGGGGAACGGCGAGTCCGAGGGCAAATTTGGGGAGGCCACCATCACGAAAGAGATCGGCGATCTCGGCGCGATGATCGACGCTTGCGAGGCTGCGGGCTATGACGTCACCTACGTCGGTCACAGCATGGGTGCGGCCGTCGGCATCCTGCGGGCCTCGGAGGATCGCCGCATCAAGAACCTTGTCTGCCTGGCGCCGATGATCCACACGCGGCGCTTCGTCGATGCCGAGTTCGGAGAGGTCACGCCCGGCAAGGGGAACATGTGGGGAGAGAAAGGCTGTCGGCTCACCACCGCGTTCGTGGAAGATCTCAAAGCCATCGACACGGTCGCCCCCCGGATGTCCGAGATCGAGTGCCCGCTCCTCGTGATTCATGGCTCACAGGACGACGTCATCCCATGGTCGGAGGCCGTCGCCGCCCACGACTTCGCAAACGAGCCGAAGAAGCTCATCCAGTTTACCGGAGCGGGCCACACCTTTGACGGCAAAGCCTCCGAAGTCCTTGCAAAGGCCGTGGTGAGCTGGATCAAAGAGCAGATCAAGGCGGCCAAGCTCGCGGCGAAGCACGCCAAAAAGCGCCCGAAGAAGGCGGTCGTCGCGTCCGCCTAGGGCATTATTGCGTGCGGGTTCGACGGCGGGGACGTAGAACGAGGCCAATCCCTAGTTTTGCGACCTTCCTCAATGTCTGCCCCGCGCCCGACCTATCTCCTGACCGACAACGGCTCGCTCCGCCCCGACGCCACGTTTAGCCTCCGGCGCCTGGCCGCCGAGCTTTCCCGAGAGACCGGCGAGTCCGTCCACCCGGTTTCGCTCCTCCATTCCCACAAGATCGCGCCGGAGAAACTTGGCGGCACCCCGGCCGACACCTTCGAGCGCTTCATTCTCGCTCGGAGGGAGTCGCACGAAGACGATGACTTCCGCATCGTGCCACTTTTTTTCGGGCCGAGCGCGGCCATCGCCGAGTTCTTGCCCCAGCGGGTCGCCGCCGTCCGGGAAGAACATGACTGGCCGCAGCTCAGGGTGACCGTGGCGGCACCGCTCGTCGATCGAGAAGCCTCGGATGATCCCCGGATGGCGAGAATCCTAGGGGAGATCGCCGCCGCCTGTGCGGAGCGCGAAGGGCTCCAGCGTCCCGCGCTGGCGCTCTGCGACCACGGGGCGCCCCGGAGGGCGGTGACGGAAGTGCGAAACCATCTCGCGCGCCAACTCGAAGTCATGGTAGGCGAGCGGTTTTCCACCATTGCGCCCTGCTCCATGGAACGGCGCGAGGGGGATGAGTATGCCTACAACGAGCCGCTGCTAGAGAATTTGCTGGGCACCAAAGGATTTGACGGTGACGTTGTCGTATCTCTGCTCTTTTTCCAGCCGGGGAGACATGCGGGAGCCGGCGGCGACATCGCGGAAATCTGTGCGAATGCCGAGCGGCGGAGCAGCGGCCTCAAAACCTATATGACCGATCTCGTCGGATCCCACCCCGACCTCATCCCGATTCTCGCCGAACGGCTGCACAGCCTCGGTCGCGGGGGCACCTGAACGCCGTCCCCCCGTCCGGGACGGCGACCTCGATTTCTCGGCCCCGACATTGACAGCGCAAACCACACCACGTAGTCTGCTTGTGAAATTTTTCACAAGCTCTTCGAGAGGCTGCCAATCTCGCCCGCTATGATCCGCCAAGAGAACACGACCGGAACTTTCCCCTTCGCACTGGTGCGCGACGAGCTGGGAAAAGTCGAAACGGCTATTCGCGATCAGGCAAAATCCTTCGACCCTGCCGTCGAGGGCTACGTGGCCTACGTTTGTAACACGAGCGGAAAGCGGATCCGCCCCGCCCTCGCGATCTTGGCGGGCGGTGCCACGGGAACCCCCGGGCAGGCCGAGCATCGCAAGCTCGGGGTGATCTTGGAGCTGATCCACATCGCCACCCTGGTGCACGACGACATCATGGACGGGGCGGACATCCGCCGCGGCATGCCGACGGCCAGTGCCAAGTGGGGCAACTCGCTCAGCGTCCTCCTTGGGGATTGCCTGTTCGCCCACGCCCTGATGCTGGCCACGGAGTTCGGTGACCCCCAGATCAACCGCATGATCGCCAAGGCATCGAGCGACGTTTGCACCGGCGAAATCATCCAGACGCAGCGGCGCTTCGACATGCAGCTGAGCCGGGAGGACTATTTCGAGATCATCCGGATGAAGACCGCGGCGCTCTTCGCGGCCGCGCTGGAGATCGGCGCGCGGCTCAACGGT